>NZ_JACJVM010000028.1:0-11467 GCF_014212065.1 Aequorivita sp. 609
CAATGGCTAAGAAAACATAGGGCAGATAAGGCTTTTAGAAAGTTTCGTACACATAGTAAACTTTGGTAACTGTGGACAGCGATCGCTTCGAAAGCCCTACGTTTCTTAGCCGGACCGTTGTACACAAGCTCTGAAAAGCCAACCGCACAGTCAAGCACATTTCATTTTGCTCGTGCCTCACAAAATAAAAAGTGCTTGCCTTTTTCCACAGCATCCGAATGAATTGAATATCCCGAAAATCTAAATAATCATCCTATTTTTATATATTTGTGTCAAACATTTCTAAAGATGACAGAAATAGGAAAACTCTTGGACAAAAAATCAGTTAATAAAGCTGAAATATCCAGAAGAACAGGAATAAGTGCTTCTCGACTGAGTGAATTGAGTTTAAAAAACTCTACACGTTTGACAGCTGAAGAACTTTATTTAATTGCTTTAGCAATTGATAGCGAACCTGCTGTAGTTTTAGAAGAAGTTTGCAAACATTTAAAATTAGAAATTAATAATGGCTAAGGTTGCTTTCAAAGTTTCCGCAAGAGCGGGAAAGTTGTTGGGTAGAGAAAATTTCTCTAACCCAGAAGGAGCTATTATTGAATTAGTCAAAAACTCTTATGATGCTGATGCAAAAAATTGCCTAGTACTTTTTGACATTCCAACAAAAAAGGTAAAAGACAGCGATGGAAAAGAAATAGAAATCCCTGTTAGAGAAAAAAGCATCTTATATATTATTGACAATGGTGAAGGAATGACTGAAAAAGTTATTAAAGACCATTGGATGCAAATTGGAACAGGCAATAAAGAGAAAGATTATATCTCTGACGATAAGAGAACCAAAACTGGCGCAAAAGGAATTGGACGTTTTGCATTAGACAGACTTGGATTTGAAACTGAAATGTGGACTCTTTCCAAAAAAGCAAAGAATGGTATTGGCTCTTTTTGGAAAATGGACTGGAATCAATTTGATAATGCGGACAAAGCTATTTCACAAATTGAAGCTGAATTAGAGTCTTCTAAAATTGACTTGAAGGGTAAAATTAAAAGCCTTACTAATAATAATGTGCTTATAGAAAAAGTTGTAAAAGGTTTGAACTTTGATAGAGGTACAATCATTAAAATAACAAACTTAAAAGATGATTGGTTTAATGAAGAAACATCTTCTGTCTTCAAAAGTTTAGAAGCTCTAATTCCACCAAAAGAACTTAATATTCCTTTCGAAGTTTTCTTTAAACATTTTCAACAACCTAAAGAGTTCGGTAAAGTTGATACCGCATTTTTTAACGATTTTGACTATAAACTAAAAGCTAGTTATGATGCTGAAAATCTGAATGTAGATTTTGAAATTACTAGAAATGAAATTGACATTAAGTCATTAAAAAAGAAATATCCCAACGTTTATAAAAACAAAAGCCATCCTTACGACTTACAAACTTTAGAAAACAAAACATTTAGGTATTCGAAGTCTATTGACAAAGTGTTAGAATGGAAACTTAATGATTCTAATAAAAAAATGCTCAAAGATGTCGGAAACTTTGATTTGACATTTTATTATTTAAAACTAGTTAATTCTAAAAAAGAAGGATATCCATATAAAAACATTGTTTCCAAGGAAAGAAAAGCTGTTTTAGAAAGGTTTGGTGGTGTCAAAATTTATCGAGATTCGTTTAGAGTAAGACCATATGGAGACCCGAATAATGATTGGTTAAGACTTGGAGTTAGGGCTACAGCAAGTCCAGCTAGTGCTGGTCAAAGAATTGGTGATTGGCGAGTAAGACCAGAATCAACTGCGGGTATTGTCACTATTTCAAGATTAACAAATCCATTGTTAATAGATAAGTCTGATAGAGGAGCTTTACAAGAAAATGAAGCGTTTGATACGTTTAAATTTATCATAACAGAACTAATTAATGAATTTGAAGTTGATAGGTCAAAAATGCTACATCCTTTATTCCTTGTTAATCAAAAAAAGAAAAAACAAGAAAAAGAAAAAGAGATAAATCGCAGAGCCGAAGAACTAGCTAATAAAATTGTAGAGCAAAGAAAAAAAGTAGAAGAATCTATTTATGGGAAGACCGGAAAAATAGACTTATTCCAAGAAAAGAAAGAAGAGGAAGAAAAAAAGACCTATGAAGAGGCTTTCAAGGATACTTTTAAAGCTATCGATGATGAAAAGGCAGAACAAGAGAACCAAGAAATTGTTCAAGTAAGGTCATTGGCAAGCTTAGGACTTGTTGTATCGTCTTTTGCTCACGAATTAAAGGAAATTAAGGATAATGCAATTGAAGTAAAACAACTTGAAGAAATCTTCAAATCTATTGTTCCAAAAGAACAGAAAAAATCAATTAAATATAAAGATGGAATTGATATTATAGAATTGTTAGATGAAAATTCTGATAAAATAATTCATTGGGTCGACTATGCATTAACAGCAATAAAAAAAGACAAAAGAACTAGAGGTAAATTTGAATTTACTGGTTTTTTTAAATCATTAAGTAAGTCTTGGAGTAGAATTTTTAAGAAGAAAGACATTTTATTAAATATTGTTGATAAAACGAAAGATAAATCATATGAGTTTAGAGCATTCGAAATGGATATCTCAACCATATTTACAAATCTTATAAACAATTCAATTGATTCATTTAATAATCTAATTGAGGTTCAGGAAAGAATTATTGATGTTTCAGCTAATATTAAAGGGGATAATGTTGAAATATTATATTCAGATAATGGCGTTGGATTAGATGAAGTTTTTGAAGACAAGGAAGAAATATTCCTGCCTTTTAAAACTGCAAAAAGAGATAGAAAAGGAAAAGAAATCGGTACTGGCTTAGGAATGTATCTCGTAAAATCTGTAATTGATGATAACAATGGAACTATCGATATTTTAGAACCAGAAAAAGGCTTTTCGGTTATGATATCATTTCCACTAAGAAAATAAAATTTATGGAGGCTAAATATAGAATTGGTTACATCGATGAAGATGTTAAACAAGTAAAAAAATATCAAAGACGTTTTAGAAATTATGGAATAGAAATAATAGGTTATGAATTCTATAAGGGAATGACTTTAGATGAACTAATGCATCAAGTTTATGAATCTGATATAGATTTATTAATGATTGATTATAAGTTAAACGAAACTAACCAAGTTACTTTTAACGGAGAAGTTGTAGAAAGTGAGTTTTATGACAAGAAACCTTTATTTCCGCATATCATTTTCACTAATAAGGTTGAACAAGCTGAACCTCACGTAGAAGACTGGAAAATTATTTTTGATAAGGATGATATTTTTAGTGAAGACGATGAAGATGAGAAGAAAGTACAGCATTTTATAACAACATTGTTTAAGAGTATCGAACAATATAGAAATCACGTTAATAAAAAGAAAGTCATTGTAACAGAACTATTAGAAAAGGGAGAGAAAGAAGGTTTAACAGCTTCCGAAAAAGATTTATTAATTTCTAAACAAGAGGAATTACTAGCTTTAGATAAAAGTGAGAAAAATGAAATACCGAAGCATTTACTAACTGAAAAGAAATTAGACGATTTATCTAAAACTAAAAAAGATGCTGAAGATTTTCTTCAATCTCTAATAGATAAAAGAAAAAAGTAATTGGTGTATGAAAGTAAGAGCTACATTACCAATTAGAAGAACAGTTACTACCAAACAACCAACTGGTAAAAATTGGAGCGAACATAAACCTGACCTACAAGAAGATTTTAATAATTGTTGTGGCTATTGTGATTCCTTTGACGGGTTCAGACATACATATTTTGAAGTCGACCATTTTATACCAAAGAGTCTCTTTGAAAAGAATGGAAACATTGATTATTGTCAATATGACAATCTCACTTATTCCTGTAAATATTGTAATAATAAAAAGGGAAGTAAATGGCCATCAAAAGATGAAACCATACCAAATATTAACAACCAAGGCTTTGTTGATGCTTGTTTACCTGATTACGAAAATCATTTATACAGAACATCCTCAGGTAGTATAATGTGGAAAACAGATTTGGGTAAATGGATGGCTACTAAAGCCTTTCGATTTGATGAAAGAGAACGTTCAATAATTGTCTTGTGGAATTTAAATGAGCTAAGAAAAATCATAAACGCCTTAATAGTTGAGTTGGAAAACTACCAAATTGGAGATGGAACATATGAATTAATAAAAGAGAAATTGGGGGATTATTCTCTCAAATATTTTATTTATCATCAAGAATTGATGGAATATTATAATGAATAAAAAAAGTACAGGTTCATATTACACGCCAGAATATTTGGCAAGCTTTATTTCTAAAAGAGTCTTATCTCATTTTAGAAACAGAACTCGTATGTCAATATTGGAACCTAGTGTTGGTGATGGAGCTTTTATTTCAGAATTAGAGAAAGAGAAAAACATAAATATCAACTTAACTGCATTAGACATTAACAAAGTTGAATTGAAAACAGCTTCAGATAAATGGACTAGAAAAACGGCTTCATTTGTAGAAACAGACTTCTTAGAATTTTCAACAACTAAACAATATTCAGCTGTAGTTGGTAACCCACCATATGTCAAAAAAAACATACTTACTTCAAAACAAATTGAATTAAGTAAAGAAATACATTCTAACGAAAATTTGACAGAAGCATCAGTTAAAAATATTTGGACAACATTTTTAGTGAAAGCAAATACATTGTTGGCTAAAAATGGAGTTTTGGCATTTGTCTTACCATCAGAATTATTGCAAGTTAAATTTGCAGAAGAGATTAGAGAATATTTAAAAGCTCAATTTGAAAGAATAGAAATATTTACATTCAACGATTTAATGTTCGAATGCAAAGGGCAAGATACAATAGTACTTTTCGCATATAAAAAATCAGAAAACAAAGGAGAATTTTTCACCAACATTACTTCAAAAGAATTATTAGATAATAATAGCTTTGTTTTAAGAAATAACCAACTATTGGTTTCTTCAAAGGTTAAATGGACACATCATTTTTTAACTACTGATGAACTAACATTTATTGACAATCTAAAGGGAGAACTTAAAACAGTAAATGACTATTCAGATTCTAAGCCTGGAATAGTGACAGGTGCAAATAATTATTTCATAATTGATAGAGAAACAGAAGGCAAATTCAATTTATCACAATATACAAAGCCAATTATCCAAAAAGGGCTCTATGTAAATGGAAGTGTGGTTTTTAATGATGAAAATATAAAAGAACTTGAAAAAGATAATCGTCCGACAAGGCTTCTACAGCTTAACGATAATGACAAGATTTCAAAAAATTTACGAGAGTATTTAAAACTAGGTGAATTAGAAGAAATTCCAGACCGATATAAATGTAGAATCCGAAACAATTGGTATGTAATTCCAAATATTTCAGAAAGACCAGATGCTTTCTTTTTTAAAAGAAGTCATTTATATCCAAAGCTTTTGAAAAATGATTCAGGTGCTTTTGTGACAGATTCTGCGTATAAAGTCAGTATGAAAAGTGGATTTGATTTGAACAGTTTCATTTATTCATTCTACAATACGCTAACCTTACTTCTTTCCGAATTAGATGGCAGATATTATGGTGGTGGAGTTTTAGAATTAATTCCAAGTGAATTTAAAAAGTTACCCATTCCATACTTTGAGATTGAGCAAAATCAATTTGAAAATTTCACAACTGATTTTGAAAACAAATCAAATATTGAGCAAATATTAAATCAAAATGACTTTAATATACTTAACTCAACATTGGGAATAGACTATGATAATCTAAAAAAACTGACAGAAATAAGAAATAAATTAAAAAAGAAAAGATTACGTGAATATGCCAACGCTTAAAGCCATACACATTTGCAATTCGCTACAGCCAAAACACAAGCCCAAAATTGCAAAAGAGTATGTCTTTTCCAACGCTGAATGACAATCTGAACGGAAAAAAGCCAGTGTACAACAATGTATAAAAATAATAGCGGTTTTGTCGCTAAAACGAAATTAAGTAAATATAAAAAAGGTCTGTGTTTAACCGAAAAGTTAGTGCGTAAAAATCCGCTACTATTCTTATACTAACCGTTGGCAAACATTTGATGAAACAGAGAACTAAAGACATTTTAGCTATTATTTTGATAATAATTGTAACTGCTGAATTGCTGATTTATAAATCTGAACTGAATTTTGCTCACTCTGATATTTATAAGATTACGTTCCTTAATTTAGTTGTAATAATCGGATTTATTTTCTGGCATTCCAAAAAATTAGGACATCGGATTTTATCGATTGTAATGACAATTGGAATTGGACTGATAATTCTTTTCTTTGAGTTTGTTGGAGATTTTTCAGGAACTGAAAAGAAGCATAGTTCGTGGGAAATCAATGATTTTGAAATCATTTATACAACTCAAGAATACTTCGCAGGACCTGGAAGTAAACCGTATTTGAAATTAAGGAAAAAGTATTTATCTGGAATTTTTTATAAGGATATTGATGAAACCGAAACTGAAGTTCTTTTTTTTAAATCTGAACCAAAAGACTGTTTCGTTAAATTTATAAAGACCAAAACTGAATTTGACCTTTGCGAAAAGAAACAACTGAAATAAAAAACGATTTGCCAACACCGTGTATAACTAATTGCTAGTCAGTGATTATTCGGAAAATTCCTGCGGAATTTTCCACAGGTTCGGTTTCTTTTACTAACTTAGTTCTCGCCAACGCAACTAGCCATAACACAAACACGTTGCCACACATTTGAACCAAACCAATGAAATGTAAAGAATGCCAAAGTAATATGACTTCCGAAGATTATATTTTCGGATATAAATATAGTTGTGAAAAGTCAGATTGTGGAAATATTCAAATCGAATACCTAAATAATAAACAATGTTGTACTCATCCAAATAATAAACTCACACGATTTTATAATGACGAAATTGACGCAATGAATTATGCCGACAATTATTTGGTAAATAATCAATGTCAAAATTGTGGCAGAAAAAATGGAACAGCATTTAAAAAGTCCGATTACGACAAAGCCGAATTAGACAGTTTTGATTATTCACTTTTAAAAAGAATTGAGGAATTAAAAGCAAAATATAGTGAAGAGATAACGGAGATTTCTAATTGGAAAAAAGAAAAACGGAGAGATACTTTTTGGGACGATTATAATGAATATTTAAAATCGGAACAATGGCTTGAAAAAAGAAAAATTGTGCTTGAAAGAGATAAAAATATTTGCCAATCTTGTTTAACAAAAAAAGCAACTCAAGTTCATCATACAATTGGTTATTTTAGAAAAAACGAACCTCTTTTTACATTGTTTTCAGTTTGCTACGAATGTCACGATATAATAACAGAAATTGAGCGCGGAAATCATAAAACCGCAAAAAAAATTACACACTGAAGAAAAAACGTGTGGCAACAACGTGTATAATTAATGGCTAGTTCTAGCCTACTTACGAAAATCCTCGCGGATTTTCTATTCGGTTTATATTTGCTAAATTAGTTGCTTAAACACGCCACTAATCATACACAAAACCGTTGGCAACAATATCCGAACGAAACGCAAAACGAATGGAAGAGAAATTAAAACAAAGTATTCTGACTTCATATCTGATTGGAGCACCAATCGGAATTTTGACAGTAATTGCGACTATTTGGATTCCATTATTATTAACTGGAGAAGGACTTTTGACAATGGTAATAATTGGAACATATGGAATATCTACAATCGGACTTGTAGTTGCATTTCTGAATGCTCTTTGGATTGGCGGAAAATTAGCCTATAAGAATATCAAAAACGGAAAATCATTACTTCTGACTTCCTTTAAATACTCAACTGTTGTGAATTTAATAATCTGGACAACTTTTTGTCTGATTGTAGGTCTAACTGTTGCGGAGGAAAAATTTCTGATGATGATTCCACCGATTATCGCTTTTGTTGTTTGTACAGTTCTGACAACATTTTCAATCGGACTTTTAATTTCATATATGATTAAACGAATAAATAATAAACCGACTGAAATAAAAAATACAGTTGCCAACACCGTATAAAATTAATTGCTAGTGCAAGCCTGCTTACGAAAATCCTCGCGGATTTTCTATTCGGTTTGTATTTGCTAAATTAGTTGCTTAAACAACGCAACTAATCTTATACAAACACGTTAGCCACAAGCTGAAAAAAAATCCCAACTACAAATGATTGAATGGATAAATAACAAATTCGGAACTAATTTTACAGAAAATGATTTAAAGAATATTAAGGACTTTTCGCTATTATGGAACATATTCGAAAACTTGGTTTGTGATAGAAATTGTACTATAAATCGAATAGAAGAAAGTTTAAATCAAATCGAATTCCAAATTGAGGATTTTGAAGACCATTTAAATTATTTTAAAGAACGTTACACAGCAGACAATAATACAAATGAACGTTTCGAATATTTACGTATTGTTCCTAATGCAAGAAAGGAATTTGTTAAACAGGTGATATTAGGAAATGACAACAATACATCGAATAAAATTTTAGCTCTTGCTATAATCGTTTATAGATATAGAAATAACCTATTTCACGGAGAAAAGAATTTTATGCTACTAAACGAACAAGAAGAAAATTTTAGTGTTGCTAATCAAGTTCTAACTTCAATACTTACACATTATTAATATTTGAACAAACTACAAGAAATATTTAGCAACAGAGAAATTTCATTACTCATTTGGCTTGGAGTTTTCATTCTATTTGTTCTTACTCAAAAATCAATGAGAAATTCATTGAAAGATGTTGTGAAATTACTTTTTGGCAAATACTTTCTTGCAATCTATTTAACTTTAGGCATTTATTTATTTGGAATATTTAGTTTATTAAAAGCAATTGGACTTTGGACATCAGCTGATATTAAAGATTCAATCTTTTGGCTTTTTTCAGTTGCATTCGTTTTGGTTTTTAGCCTAAATAAAGCCAAAGACAGCAAATACTTTAAAGAAATTCTAATTGACACTATAAAAGTGATTGCGATATTAGAATTTGTAATTAATTTTTACAATTTCAGTTTAGTAACAGAACTAATATTGCTTCCTATATTAATCTTCATTGTAATGCTACAAGCAGTTGCAGGTTTGGATTCAAAGAATGCTCAAGTAGCAAAATTGCTAACGAATTTAATGGCAATATTTGGTTTTGGCCTTTTAATTTATTCTATCTATCAAATGGCAAATGGATATTCTGATTTCTTTAAATTAGGAACACTACACTCATTTGTATTACCAATAGCAATTACAATACTTTTCTTGCCTTATTTATACTTTTTATCACTTTACAGCATTTACGAATCATACTTTATTAGGCTCGATTTTATGACTGTAAAAAAAGGAAAAGTAAAGAAAGTAAAAAAACATATCAGAAGAAGAGCTCACATAAACATTAATCGACTGAATAGAATAATGGAACGTTTTGATAAAAAAGTGTTTTATGATGACACGAATTTGAAAAAGTATGTAAAGAAAATAAGCAAACGGAAAAAGCCAGTGGCTAACAACGTGTATAAAACATAGCTATTATAGGCTTTCCGAGAGGTTTTTGTATATTTACAAAGTACGCCAAATTTTTTATTTGGTTATATTTATAAAAGAAAATTAAACATAAAAATAAAAAATTCGGCTCGTGCTAAATCCGAAAAGTTAGCGTTTATTTATACGCTACGTTTCATACACAAGACCGTTGGCAATAATTTGAATGAACATAATTCGAACAATATTAATAATTGCAATTTGTCAAAGTTGCGCGGATAAAAACTTAGATACCGACTTGCTTGGTAATTGGAGTTCAACGAATAGTGCAAATATTGTGGATTTAAGATTCTACAAAGATTCTCTTTTGACAAATTCTTGGGAACGAGAAACCAAGTACTCCTGGAGAAGTGACAATTCAAAAATTTATTATACTCAACTAACAAATATTGACCCTGATTTAAGAACCGACTTTGTTTTTGAATATAAAATGAATTCTCAAAAGGATACTTTATTCATCAAAACAGAGACTGATTCTTTACGCACAATTGAATTATCGAAAATTAATAATGCATATCAATACTTTGAAAAAAACATAAATCTCGACATTGATTTAGTCAAGAAAGAAAACGGACTCATTCCGAGCGGAAATAAAGAATTTGACTATAATATTTATGTTGGATATAAAAATGGCAAACTAATATCAAAATCAGATAAATATATAAACCTATCGGGTATCGAACTTGCAACTATGGAATATATTTTTTCATTTAAGGAGCCAAATGAGAATGATTTTAAATATATGTTGTTCGTGGATAAAAAAGTTCCCAAAAAACAATACGATTCTATTAAGTCTCTTTTAGAAAATACTAGGATTAAAAAAATATTTCGAGTATATACCAATAACAAAGTGGATTACACAAAAACCGATTGGAAATCGGAATTGAATTGGTATGGAACATACGAATGAAAAAACTATTGCCAACAATGGCTATAAGTAATTGCTTGTTCTCACCTACTTCTGAAAATCCTCGCGGATTTTCAGTTTGGTGTGTACTTGCAAAGTTAGGTACTAAAACACGCAACTACTCATAGCCGAGACCGTTGCCACACATTAAATGAAACAAGTAATATCATTAATTTTTGTTCTATTTCTGTCGAATGCCTATTCGCAATACACAAATAATTATACGGATTTAACTAAACCCTTAAATAAAATAGAAACCGAAATCGACACTATTTTTTATGGTAATGGTAAACCGAGATTTATAACAGTTCGAACGAAATTTGAAATTGATAACGAAGTATTTAAGACAAATATTGGAACTAAGAATGTATTTTATCGAAATGGGGAAATCGCTCGAAAAACAGAAATAGATGATTTTGGCAACTATTTGAGCGAAAAATTATTTGATAAAAATGGTAACTTAACCGAGGAATGGATTACTAGAAAAATTGACAATCGAGCCAAGAATTTAACCGATTTTATGAATGACAAATCATTTGGCGATTTTATAAAAGAAATCAACTATTACAAATACTCAAATAAAATTAAGAAATGGTACAAATACAAAGAGGAAACTTTAATTCTAACAGAAAGTAAATTTACTGAAACTTGGAATTTGCTGAATGAAGATGGAAAAATAATAAAAACAAAAACGAAGAGTTACGCAGAGTAACGTGTGGCAACACTGTATAAAAAAAATAGGGCAAGTAAGTGCTAAACCCAATGTATCAGGCACTTTTGCGAGGTCGCCAAATTTTTTGATTTGGCTTTAGAACAAAAATATAAAACAAAATGCAAAAGATTTGGCTTGTGGAGAATCCGAATAGTAATTGCTTATTTACAGCCCTACTTCTTTTATACTAAACGTTGTGGTGCATTTAAGAAATGGAAAACTTAATAGAAAAATCTGCTGAACAAATAAAGGACCGAATTCAATTTTGGTTCTTAAAATATTTCAATAAAACCAAAACGGATTTTAATGGAA
>NZ_JACJVM010000029.1:0-2497 GCF_014212065.1 Aequorivita sp. 609
GGTTATCTGGCTCTTAAAAGGATTGCACCCATCGGCAAGAAAAATCGCTTACTTCAGAAAGAACAATGCAGCGGCATTCAAGCTAGCCTTTAGACATTTTGTAGGACTGCTCAAGGAATGGGAACTTATAGAAGGTGCGACTATTGCGATAGACTCATTTAAGATTAGGGCACAGAATGCCCAAAAGAACAATTTCAACCAAAAGAAGATCGACCGCCATATCGCCTACATTGACGATAAGATCAAGAAGTACCAAGATCAGCTCGACCAAGGCGATGGGAACATCGATGAACAGGAAATCGAGACAAAGGTTGCTTACCAGGAATCAAAAAAAGAAAGATTCCGCAGCATAGAAAAAAGGTTGGAGGAAAGTGGCGAGAGCCAGATTAGCCTTACCGATCCCGACGCAAGATCCGTCATCCTACACCGTAACATCATCAATGTAGGTTACAACGTGCAGGCGGGCTGCGACGCGAAGTACAAGCTCTTGGTAAACAACGATACGGGTAGCGTGAACGACACCCATGCGCTCTCGCCCATGGCACTGGACGCCAAGCAGCTCCTTGGAGTGGAAAGTATGGATATCCTCACTGACAAGGGATACACCACGGCTAAACATCTTGCAATATGCACCAAGAACGGGATAACTCCTTACTCCTCACCGAAGGACCATTCTTCGCATCACAACGGACGCTATCCAATGGTCGATTTCAAGTATGATAAAATAAAGGATACCTACACTTGTCCGGAGAATAAAGTATTGGCCACCAATGGAAGTATATACAATAAAGCTGGTCACAAGGTCAAACATTACAAGAACAAAAAGGCCTGCGGGCTATGTCCCAAAAGAGCGATGTGCACCACAAATAAAAACGGACGCTTTATAGAACGCTCCATTTACCAGGAGGCACTGGACGAAAACCAAAAAAGAGTAAGAGAAAAACCTGAATACTATAGACTCAGACAACAAGTAACCGAGCACCAGTTTGGGACACTGAAAAGACAATGGGGATTTACCTATACATTGATGAAGGGGAAGCAAAACGTACTCTCTGAGGTAAACCTGATGATGATCTGTTATAACCTTACCAGACTCTCGTCTATTCTGGGACCAGAAGTGTTGAAAAAAAGGCTCAAAGGGCTTATGACTGAATTTTCGACCCTATTTGAAGTGATTTTGGCTTATATGGAAGGCTTTCTTTTACCTGATAAAAAATATCCATATTTAAGAATCGAAAATAATATCGTTTTAAAGCCGCTCTAGATAACAATGGATTCATTATTTTTAGTCCGAAGTGAGTTGATGCACAGACTCACGTTAGGCACAATCTGAACGCAACTTATGAAAAACACATTTTATATATTAATTTTTGCAATTATTGTGAGTTGTTCAAAATCTAATGAATATAATTCGGAAAAATATTTTGAACATATAAATAAAGCAGAACTTGCTATTTGCACTGAAAACTTTGAAAAGTCTTTGAGTGAATATGAACTTGCGTTTGGTTTAATAGAAAAACCATTTGGGAAAGACATTTTCAATTCAGCATTGTCAAGTCAATTAATAAATGATTACGAGAAAAGAAATAATTTTCTTCAACAAATAATTGATAATTCAGAAGAATTAGATTTTGTGAAATCCGTTTTTGTAGGCACATATATGACGACAGATCAATGGAGAGAATTAGTATCTAAAAAGGAATTGAAATACGACAAAGCGTTACGAATAGAATTTAATGAAATTCATAACAGAGACCAATTGTTTAGACCTATGTATGAAACTCACGATGACACGATAAACGCAAATCGGAAAATAAACTTAAAACGCATAATGGAATTGACGGACTCAAACGGATTTCCATCTCAAGTGGAATTAGGATATAGTAATTATTTAAGAAATCAACCTCACGATATAGTTTTACATCATACTGCTCAAAGAAGAAGTTATGATAAAACTGTCATCGATTTAGAACCTGTTTTAAAGACTGCTATAAAAAATGGACGATTTGACCCAGAACAAGCAATTTTCTATTTAAACTTTCAAAATGACATAGAAAAAGGAAAGTTTGAAGTTTATTCATCTTGGCAATACAAACATCCACTTTTACCTGATAGTCTGAATAACAAAGTATGGTTTCCAAAACTAAATGAACAGCAATTAACTAAAGTAAATGACAAACGGAAAGAATGGTATGCCAATTCGATATCTGATATTAAAACAAAAGCGAATTTCCTAAATAAAAGTGGATTACCTTTTATTTTTAGTTCAGTAAAAAAGTCAATTGGAAATATGCCTAATGATTTTGATAAAGAAAAAGCGTTAGAACAATATGAAATGATGACAAGCTTTATGATTGAGAAGTAAAACGACTGTGCCTAATAACTAAGCATTCGTGTGGTCGGTACGACCCAACATGAATGCAGTGTTGACTGAACCGGTGTATGTCGGTTTGCCCTTATGGGGATTGGTCTAGTTTGGGATGGGTTTTCAGGAGTC
>NZ_JACJVM010000030.1:0-62338 GCF_014212065.1 Aequorivita sp. 609
TGATTAAAAATTCAGGCAGGATAAGTTTCAGTAGGTCTAGATAATTGTCCAAAGCTTTGTTTTAAAAAACAAAAATCAGAATTCTATTTCAATTCACACACAACTTTTGAGAATGATCCCTCAAAACAGTTCTGAAGGGAAACAGAATAGATTCTAAAAAATACCTCAAACTCATCCTTTTTCTTACAGCGCAGCAGTTTTTGTTCTAATGTCTTTTTGCAAAAACTATTTGGAAAACTGATTGCATAAACGCACCTTTGCTTTTCAACAAAATTTTATGTCTAAAACAGTACTCATCACAGGCGGTTCTTCAGGAATTGGTAAAGCTATTGGCGAATATTTATCAAAACGTGGTTACCAAGTGTACGGAACAAGTAGAAACCCTAATAGAATTTCAAGTTCGGTATTTCCGTTATTAAAGATGGACGTAAACGATACTGAATCTATTGAGGCTGTTATTTCTGAAATAATCGACAAATCAAAAAAGATTGACGTTGTTATAAATAACGCCGGTGTTGGAATCACCGGGCCTATTGAAGAGACTCCAGAATCTGAGATTAAAAAGGCTTTTCAAACCAATTTTTACGGACCTATAAATGTGATTAAGGCTGTGATGCCGCATATGCGAGAACAGGAAGGAGGACATATATTAAATATCACCTCTATAGCTGGGTACATGGGGCTTCCATATCGTGGAATATACTCTGCAACCAAAGCTGCTTTAGAAATTACTATAGAGGCAATGCGAATGGAAACTTTGCAATTTGGTGTAAAAATGACCAATATAGCTCCAGGTGATTTCGCTACTAATATTGCTGCAGGTAGATATCACCCTCCAGTTTTGGATGATTCACCTTATAAAAGGGATTATGGAAGCACCCTAAAGATGATGGATGAACATGTAGATAATGGCGGTGATCCCTTAGAAATGGCAAAAGTAGTTCATAAAATTATTGAAACCCCAAACCCTAAGATACACTATAAGGTAGGAGCTCCTTTGCAAAAATTTTCTATTGTTTTAAAACGCGTATTGCCAGATAGAGTTTACGAACGAATGCTTTTGAAGCATTACGGGTTGAAGTAATTTTACTTCACTTAATTAGACTCAGTCGATTATGTCTCTAATTTACCCTCCTGAAAAGTTTCATTTAGTTACGGATTTAAATAAGTCTGAAATTATTGAACGATTTGATGCTAATGTTTCATTTAATAATTCATTCATATTTCGTAAAACACATCCTCAAAAGTCAAAAGAAATATATGAAGGGTTTAGAAGAGAAAATGGATTCAAAATCCTGTGTAAAAGTATATATGGAGAAAATGGATCGTGGCAACCTATCATTTTTGGAATTATAAATGATAATACTATTGAATTAGAGCTCAAGTTTCCAGTTCTCAGTTTTTACATTATTTCATTGTTTTTTTTATTGAGCTTAATCAACATTATTGTTTCTATATACTATATATTAATTGAGAATAGATTTGAATGGTTTATGCTTTGGCCTCTTATATTTTTTTTAATTATTCTTCCAGCTTCAATCAAAGGATATAATAAAGAAAAATTAACGGCAATAAATGATTTAAAAAATATATTCCAGTAAAATATTATAGAGATTTAGACTATTTGTTGTAAATTATCAACTTATCAATCTTTTTTAACAACCCTATTTCCACGAAGTAATCTTCGCTATTTTTGTGTAATAATCTGAAATTGTACTTATGAAATTTTTTATTGATACCGCCAACCTCGACCAAATAAAAGAAGCACAAGACCTAGGTGTGCTTGACGGCGTAACTACTAATCCATCGTTGATGGCTAAAGAGGGCATTACTGGCCGAAATAATATTTTAAAACATTATGTAGATATCTGCAACATTGTAGATGGAGATGTATCTGCAGAAGTAATCGCAACAGACTTTGAAGGTATGGTGAAGGAAGGTGAGGAGCTTGCCGAGTTACACCCGCAAATTGTTGTGAAAATTCCAATGATTAAAGATGGTGTAAAGGCATTAAAATACTTTACCGACCACGGTATTCGTACAAATTGTACCTTGGTATTTTCTGCAGGACAGGCTTTATTAGCTGCAAAAGCCGGAGCAACTTATGTTTCTCCTTTTATAGGACGACTTGACGATATTTCAACTGATGGGTTGGAATTGATAGCGGATATTAGACTAATTTATGATAACTATGGCTTCGAAACTGAGATTTTAGCAGCATCTGTTCGTCATACGATGCACGTAATTAACTGTGCTAAAATAGGAGCGGATGTTATGACCGGTCCTTTGTCTTCAATAGAAGGGTTGCTAAAACACCCACTAACCGATATTGGCTTAGAAAAGTTTCTTGAAGATTATAAAAAAGGAAATTAATGAGACTTCAGTAAATATTGAAGTAGGAGAACTCTAAAATAAAATAATAACGCTTTAATATGTTGCTTCAAAACAACTTATTAAAGCGTTATTCGTTTAGGAAAGCTTGTAATTGATCTTCAAAATCTATGTTGAACATATTGGTTTTACCATCCAAAATAATTCCATCTTTATCGATAACAATTACGTAATTGATATATCTTAATATGAATTTTTTCTCTGCATCAGTTAGGTTTTCTATCTGATATTCAAACTTAGAATCGTATTTAGATTTGTAAACAATGTCTCTCCATCTTTTAAAGTGCGTGTCTGTATTTACACCTATAAAATCATATTGTGGAAACTTAGCTTTTAACTCGGAAGCGCGTTTATGCAAGTTTCTGTGCTGAATTGCAGGCTGCCCTCTCCAGAAAAACAACACAGTAGGGGCATTAATAACATTGGTTAATTCATTTAATACATTTTCGGTATTAACCAATAGAACATTAGGGATTTTCTTCCCTTTGATGAGTTGAATTGAAGCATTATAAACTTGTTCAACTTCATTCAAATATTTTTTATCCGTATTCATCTTTTTGTATGCTTCAAAAAGTCGAGTTTCTTCTTCTTCATTTTGTGCATTAAAGAGATACATGATCGTATTGTAGCGTAAAAGTCTATTTCTAATAGAATCTGAAGCGACTACACTGTCTATAATATGGATTTTTTTGTAGTTGTAATCGAATGAATTTCGATCTATTACATCATTTTCATTGTACTTTGTGCAAACCATGTTTTCAAAATATCGATTTAGAAAACGATAATATGGATAATAAAACTTCAATTCATCCTTATTGAAATCTATGTTTTTTCTGTAATTAAAGAAATCATCAGAAAACTTAGCAGGAGTATTTCTATTCGCAGCTCCGTATAATTCTTTTTTTGAATAATAATCATATTCAATGTTTGAAAGCGCAATGTCTTTAAAACTTTCAGAAACTTTATTATTTGCTATAAATTCTTCATAGCTCTGAAGTTTGCTAGCTTTTAAAGAATCTATTTTGCCTTCAAATTCCTCCGAAGAAAGGGAATACCATTTTGGAAGATTTTGATTTTCCTTCTCATTTTTTAGATAAAGCTCAATCAGTAAGTTATTTTGGTCCCCGCCTTTTCCTGAAAAAGCTAATGATTCGTCAAAATCTATAGTGTTGATGTGTATTAATAAACTATCGCCAGGTTCAATGTAAAATACCTGACCTTCACTATGACTGAAAAGATGTAATCCAGCTTTAATTTTGTCGGTAGAATATTCAAAGAAGTTATTTTCGTCTAGAGGAATCGTATCTAAAACGATGTTTCCTTTAGAAAATATGACGTAATCTAGCGTAGGATTTATAATCTGCCCACGTATATAGGTAGATTGCACAGTATTTTCTTCCTTATTTTTACAGGAGAACAGTGCAAGAACAGAAAGTAAAAGGAGTAGTTTTCTAAACAAATGAGACAAAATTAGATTAACACACAAAGATAGCAGAGCCTTCTGATGGTTAATGTTAAATGAAGGTTAAAAGGGTTTTTAAAGCTTTAATATTTTTCAGGGTGTTGCTTAATTAGCTACTTTTGCGCAAAATACAGAATTTTATGCTTTCAGTTTCAAATCTTTCGGTTCAATTTGGTAAACGTATTTTATTTGATGATGTAAATACACAATTTACCACAGGGAATATTTACGGAATTATCGGTGCCAATGGTGCGGGTAAATCTACTTTCTTGAAAATCCTTTCAGGAAAACAGGAGCCTACTTCGGGACATGTACATTTAGAAAAAGGAAAACGTATGTCGGTTCTAGAACAGAACCACAACGCGTATGATGAATTTACCGTACTTGAGACAGTTGTACGAGGAAACAAAGAGTTGTTTTCAATAAAAACTCAGATAGATAAGCTTTACGAAGATTACACAGACGAGAATGCCGAAAAAATTGGCGAACTTCAAGTTGCCTTTGAAGAAATGAATGGTTGGAATGCAGATAGTGATGCTGCAGCAATGCTTTCAAACTTAGGTATAGATGAAAGTCTACACTATACATTAATGAAGGATCTTGATGGTAAACAAAAAGTACGTGTGCTTCTTGCGCAAGCACTTTTTGGGAATCCAGATGTGCTTATTATGGATGAGCCTACAAACGACTTAGATTACGAAACAATTAGTTGGCTTGAAGGTTTCCTAGCAAATTACGACAACTGTGTGATTGTAGTATCTCACGACCGTCACTTCCTAGATGCTGTTTGTACCCATATTAGTGATATCGATTTTGGAAAAATAAACCATTACAGCGGTAACTACACGTTTTGGTACGAAAGTAGCCAGCTAGCTGCACGCCAACGTGCTCAACAAAATAAAAAGGCAGAGGAGAAAAAGAAAGAACTTCAAGAATTTATTCAGCGATTTAGTGCGAACGTTGCAAAAAGTAAGCAAGCTACTTCTCGTAAGAAAATGATTGAAAAATTAAATATTGAAGATATCAGACCTTCTAGCCGTCGTTATCCAGCAATTATTTTTGAACGCGAACGCGAGGCAGGAGATCAAATATTAAATGTAGAAAACCTTTCGGCATCTATTGATGGAGAAGTGCTTTTTAAAGATGTGGATATTAACTTAGCTAAAGGAGATAAAGTAGTTATCTACTCAAAAGATTCTCGTGCAGCAACAGCTTTTTATGAGATATTAAATGATAATATGAAAGCTGATAGTGGTACTTTCCAATGGGGTGTTACTACAAATCAAAGTTATTTGCCTTTAGATAACGATGCTTTCTTCAAAAATAACCTGTCATTAGTAGATTGGTTACGTCAATATGCAAAAACTGAAGAAGAACGCGAAGAAGTGTTTTTAAGAGGTTTCCTTGGAAAAATGTTGTTCAGTGGAGAAGAAGCTTTGAAAAAGAGTAATGTGCTTTCTGGAGGTGAAAAAGTACGTTGTATGCTTAGTAGAATGATGATGATGCGTGCAAACGTATTAATGCTTGATGAGCCTACAAATCACTTAGACCTAGAGTCGATTACTGCGTTTAACAACTCACTTAAAAACTTTAAAGGAACTGTTCTTCTTACTACTCATGATCACGAATTTGCTAGAACTGTTGGTACTCGTATAATCGAACTTACTCCAAATGGAGCAATAGACAGATATATGAACTTTGATGAGTATATGAGCGATAAGAAAATTAAGGAATTAAGAGATAAAATGTATGCTGTTGAAGCTTAATTAAATACTCTTAACAACAAAAAAGCGGTCTAACTATAAAGGTTAGACCGCTTTTTTTGTTTTCTTAAATTGTAAGCTATTTTTAAATAATCCTGTTACTCTTCAATATCTTTTAGAAACTCATCAATTATAGGTTGTGCTTTCTGCTCTTCATCTTTTCGGATAAAAACCATGGTTTGATTTGCAATACCCATAGTAAGACCAGCCCTTAAGCTACTGTCATGATCGTTTCTTTCTATAGGACTAATTCCTATTTCATTTAATCGTGCAACTAATCCTTTTGCAATAAGTGTTGGACCGGTATAAATTCTTGTTGTGTTTGCCATGTTATTCTTTTGTTTCTTCAATAAAAGCATCTGCAATAGGTTGCGCTACCGAAAGTTCATCCTTACGAACAAAGATGCGTACTTGGTCGTCAAACTTACTCCCAGAACCAAACATAACCCCGCTTTGTTCGTCATCTCGAAGGATAGGAGTGATTCCTACATTCTCTAATCTTTCTACTAAAGCTTGGGCCATAATATCTGAACCAGTGTATATGCGAATTGTTTCTTCTGAATTATCTGACATAGTTGTATATGTTTATGGATTAGATTATCAAATTACTAACTTATTTTCAAATTCAAGTATAAACTATGTGTGAAAAATTTCACAAAAATATGGATGCCCGTTTTAGTAAGAAGAATTTAGTGGATTTTAAGCGTTGTAATATTTGCTGTTCCAAATAGCGCCGTTAAAATTTTTCCCTTTAGAAAAACCGTAGAAAATTACAATTCCTCCAAGTGCTGTAAATATGTAAAAAGCCAAAAATATATAAAGCCCAATACTAGGGTTTGAGGTTAACATATTTATAGGTGCTAAAATTGTGAGTAGAATGCTAATAACAACTACCGTAAACACAATGTTTTCAAAGCTTTTATAAGGCCACATCAGAAGTTTTCTGAAGGGGTGTAAATCGTTTCCCCACTTGTGTATTAAATAAAAATAGTCATTCCCCATAGGAGCAAACAGTAGTGGGTCGTCAGCATTTTCTAGCTTTAAAAGCTTAGCAGGAGCAACAATTTTAAAATTCTTAAGTTTAGTGTTATGTTCCTTTTCTAGATTTCTTATTTCTGAAATAGCCTCTTCTGGAAAGTCTCCTTTAAAATAATGTGAATCTAAAAAACGCAATCTGTAGTTTATACAAAGCTTTTTTATGTCTTCTATATGATAAATTCGTTTGCCATCTAGAGAATCGAATGAAAATGAATTTTCCTGTTCCTTAGATTTTTCTTGTAGACGTGAAACAATTTGAGATCGTTCTATTTCGTTGTTAGAAAAAATACGATAAACTTCATCCATTATAGAATTTTCGTCAATGCGTTTTGAACGATAATTGCGAAGTTTTTGTTCGATATTTGTTTTTGAAAACATCATTGCGAAGCTTAAGGATGAATAAATTTAAGCACAAGATTTCATCAAAACAAATAATTTAAATACTTTATGAATTTATTAAACAGTATAGCTGTAAATTGATTTTCACAAACTTGCTGTTGTATTTGCTATATTTACACCTATAAAAATTATGCTATGCCATTCAAAAATGCCTTATTGCTTCTATTGGTAATCAATTTAACTACTTCCGCTGTTGCGCAAAAATACCTTTCTGCTGAAAAAGTAGAAGTTTCTAAAAAATGGAATGATATAACATTTACCTCAACAAAATCCTTTATTGATAATATTTCAGAAGCAAAATCGCTTACATTTTTTTCTGAAATATTGAATGATGAAGTGTTGCAGGCAAAACTTGAAAGAGAAGAAATGCTAACCATTTTTGCTGTTGTAGATGATGCTTTTATGAAAATTGAAGAAAAGAGTAGAGATTCAATTATCAGTAATAAAACAATAACGCAATCTCTAGTAAGGTATCTTACAGTGCCAGGTAGGTTGGATAGTCACAGTTTAAAAATGGCTGTTTTGAAAAATGGCGGAACAGCACACCTTTCTACTCTAAATGGCCAAAACCTAGCTATTAGAGAAGAAGATGGCAACCTACAGCTTATAGATTCTGAAAACAGAACTGCTACAATTATAGCATCAGACTTCTATCACAAAAACGGATTTTTCCATATTGTAGATGGATTAGTTTTCCCGACAGAAGAAGAGTAAGTTTTAAGTAAAACTCAGTTATCTTAGAGTTGCGCCGAAGTCATTTTCAAATGTTCTTTTAAGCTTATCCATTATTTTATCAACCTGTTTGTCGGTTAATGTTTTGGATTTGTCTTCAAAAGTAAATGACAATGCATAGCTCTTTTTGCCTTCCGGTAGATTTTTATCTTTATAAACATCGAATAGCGTTACCTCTTTCAATACTTTTTTCTCAGTATTAAACGCGGCAATACGCAAGTCGCCAAAGCTTACAGAATCATCTAATAAAAGTGCAAAATCACGTTGTGATCCTGGGTACTTTGGAATAGGTTGGAACTTAAGTGTTTTTAAAGGAATTAGTTTTAATACTTCATCCCAATTAAAATCTGCATAAAACACCTCTGCATCAACATCTAGTTCACTAGCGATTTTCTTCTTTACGATTCCAAATTCCACAATTGTAGACTTGTTCTTTTTAAAAGCAATTCCTTCAGAGAAGATATCGTTGTCTGTAGAAGTTTCGGAGTAATCATTAATTCCTAGTCGTTCTAAAATGGCTGAAACATTTCCTTTTCCGAAGAAGAAATTAGTTTTTACTTCTTGTAAAGCCCAATTTCCTTGTGTTTTAAAACCAGTAATAAACAATGCTAAGTGTTTATTTTCTATATGCCCTCCTGGGAATTTATGGTATGTTTTTCCAAATTCGAAAAGCTTTAAGTCGCTATTCTTTCTATTAGCATTATACGCTATGGTTTCTAATCCAGAAAACAACATAGACTGACGCATAACTGAAAGATCACTACTTAATGGGTTTAGCATTTCAACATTGTAGTTGTCTTTAACCGTTTCACTCATTCCACCGTATTTAGGTGTTGTAAGTGAATTGTTAAGCATTTCGTTATAACCAAGCCCCGTTAACTGCTGTGCTATTTTATTTTGCACACTATAATCTTGTCCTGGAGTAATAGGGGCAATAGACGCATTTAATTTTTGTGTGAAGTTTATGTTGTTGTATCCATAAACTCTCAATATTTCTTCAATAACATCAACGTCACGAGTTACATCATTTCTATATGCCGGAATAGTCATCCCGATACCCGTTTCAGTAAAGTTATTAATCTTTATTTCTAAAGAAGTAAGAATGTCTTTAATGGTTTCTTGAGGAATTTCTTCACCAATAATTCTATTGGTTTTTTCAAAATTCAATACAACTTGATGGTCGTCTATTTTCTTTAAATAAATGTCTATTAAATCACTTGAAACGTGACCGCCAGTTAATTGAGTTATTAGGATTACCGCATGACGCAGTGCGTAATCGGTGATATTTGGGTTAACACCTCTTTCAAATCTAAAAGATGAATCGGTACTCAAGCCGTGGCGTTTCGCTGTTTTACGAACACTCACAGGATTGAAATATGCACTTTCTAAGAAAATACTTGTTGTATTTTCGGTAACTCCGCTATCTAAACCGCCGTAAACCCCTGCAATACACATTGGTTTTTCAGCGTCGCAAATCATTAAATCTTCTTCGTGGAGTTCGCGTTCAACGCCGTCAAGAGTTGTAAACTTAGTTCCTGCAGGTAATGTTTTTACAACTACATTATTGCCTGATATTTTCGCAGCATCAAAGGCGTGAAGTGGCTGTCCTAAGTCGTGGAGAATATAGTTAGTAACGTCAACCACATTGTTAATAGGAGCAACTCCTATAGATTTTAATCTATTTTGAAGCCAAGCTGGAGATGGTTCTACTTTAATATTGCTAATTGTAATTCCGCAGTATCTTGGAGCAAGTGAGCTATCTTCAACTTGAACACCTATTTTTAATACTCGGTTGTCTATTTTAAAACTGCTAGTAGAAGGAGTGTCTAACTTTTTAGAGATACCTTTTTGTAACAATCCAGCTTTTAAATCTCTTGCAACACCCCAATGGCTCATTGCATCGGCGCGATTTGGAGTAAGTCCTATTGTAAGAATAGTATCGTTTTCTACTTCTAAAATTTTAGACAAAGGAGTTCCAGGAACTAAATCGTTGTCTAAAACCATAATTCCATCGTGAGATTCTCCTATTCCTAGTTCATCTTCTGCGCAAATCATTCCTTCACTTGATTCTCCGCGAATTTTCCCTTTTTTAATCTCCCAAGGTTTATCCTCGGCGTCATATAAGGTTGTGCCAATAGTAGCAACAGGAACTTTCTGACCTACGGCTACGTTTGGTGCACCGCAAACTATTTGTAAAGGCTTTTCGCCACCAACATCTACCTTAGTTACTTTTAATCTATCGGCATTAGAGTGTTGTTCACATTCAAGTACGTGACCTACTACAATACCTTTTAATCCGCCTTTTACGGAAGAAAATTCTTCTATTCCCTCCACTTCAAGACCAAGGTCGGTTAATAGTTCTGCTGTTTTTTCAGCGTCCCAAGGAAGATCAATAAATTGCTTTAGCCAGTTGTAAGAAATTGTCATATTCTAGTTAAAATAGTTTACACAGTCTGCAAAGATAATATTCTCGCGTATTATGTGTCTAGTTAATTGTTTATTGTTTGCGATATTATTTTAAAAAGAGATTTAGTTGGTGGGGAATCAAAATGATACAGTTTTCTAATCAAAATCTAATCGATTAATATTAGTTTTGAAATATGAAAAAAATCGCATTTTTAATAGCTACTTCTATAATGGTATTATCCTGTGTTCCTAAGAATGACAAAATAATTGCAATTGATGTGCTGTTAACTCCTTCTGAAGCGATGCAAGCGCAATCACTTCAATTAAATACTTTAATCAATCAGAATAATCCTGAAACGATAAAGCTTGACGATAACCACATTCCGCATATAACGCTCTTGCAATGTTTTATAAAAGAACAAGATTTGCCGAAAGTTAATAAAGCTGTTGAAGGTCTTTTCGAAACAATTAAAAATGATACTATTTATACCGAAAGTTTATACTACTCTCGTGATACTGAAGATAGTTTTGCAATGATTAGGCATAGTAGAACCGAATCTATAGTTAATCTTCATAAAAAAACGATAGAACTTGTAAAACCGTATATAGTTAAAGGTGGGTCTCAAGAGTCTTTTGTTCAAAATCCGGATGGAAGTGAAATAAGTGAATTTACTGTAGATTATGTGCCCGATTTTGTTGAAAAGTACAGCTACGAAAATTTTGACCCACACATAAGTTTGGGGGTAGCTCAAAGAGTTTTATTGGATAGCTTATCTGAAACTGTTTTTAAGCCAATACCATTCTTGCCATCATCCTTAGCTGTATATCAATTAGGAGATCACGGAACTGCTCAAAAACTATTGTGGACTTCAGAATAGTTTCACCAAATTTCATAAAAAAAGCACGTAAAGTAAATTACGTGCTTTTTAGTATTTGTATTCTAAATTCTAAATCTTCTCTAAAGCAGATTTAATTTGCGTATCACCTTGTAAGATTTCAAAAGTTTTATTTCTAGCAACAGAACTTTCTAGTGACCCAACTAAAGTTTCAGCCACATCTTGACGGGATATTTCACCTTGTTGATTTAGTTTGCTTTCTAATACAATTTTACCTTTACCAGCTTTATTGTTCAGAGCGCCAGGACGTACAATTGAGTATTCAAGTCCTGAATTCACTAGGTGTTGGTCTGCGTTTTGCTTAGCTTTTAGGTAGTCTTTCAGTTCAGAGGAAACTTCTGGATTATCAGCACCCATTGAGCTTAGCATTACGAATTTCTTAATACCATCTTTTTTAGATACATCCATAAGTTTTTTAGCTCCTTCCTGATCTACGCCTTTAACGTTTTTTCCACCAGAACCAGCTGCAAAAATAACACGATCCATTCCTTTAGTAGTTCCGCTTACATCTTGTTCTAAATCTGCAAGTATTGTTTTTACATTATCTTTTTTAAAATGTTCAACTTGTTCTTTGTTGCGAACCATAGCAAAAGGTTCGTATTTATCAGATTGTTTTAAAATTGAAATTATCTTTTTTCCTGTGGTGCCATTTGCACCTGCTACTAATACTTTTTCCATAGTTGTAAGTTAAGAGTAATGCTTTTAGTAGGCTAGCCATTTCACATTATTTAACGCCTTAAAAGCAATCATTTATCGCTTTATTAACTTTAGAAGGTTATTTACAACTGCTAATTCTTGTTAACTAATTCTTCATTCATTACTTTAGTTCTTATCTTTACCTACAAACAAATTATTCGATGGACTATACTTCAAAAATGTTACGCGACGACGCGTTAAAAGGAAAAACAATAGTGGTAACTGGAGGCGGAAGTGGCCTTGGGAAAGCAATGGTAACCTATTTTCTAGAATTAGGTGCTAATGTGGTAATTACCTCTAGAAATATTGAAAAGTTACAAAAAGTTAAAGCGGAGCTGGAAACTGCCACAGGTGGAAAAGTTCTTCCAGTGCAATGTGATGTTAGGAACTATGAAGAAGTAGAAGCTATGGTTGAAGCATCGGTAAAAGAGTTTGGTTCTGTGGATGTTCTTTTAAATAATGCTGCAGGAAATTTTATTTCTCCAACCGAAAGACTTTCAGCGAATGCTTTTGATACCATTATTGACATCGTTCTTAAAGGAACCAAAAATTGTACTTTAGCTTTTGGAAAACATTGGATTGATAAAAAGGAAACTAATAAAACGGTTTTAAATATTGTTACAACCTATGCCTTCACAGGTTCTGCTTATGTTGTTCCAAGTGCTACTGCAAAAGCTGGGGTATTGGCTATGACGCGTTCTCTTGCCGTTGAATGGGCTAAATACGGAATTCGTTTTAACGCAATTGCACCGGGACCATTCCCTACAAAGGGGGCTTGGGATAGATTGCTGCCAGGCGACTTAAAAGAAAAATTCGATCCAGCTAAAAAAGTTCCGGTTAAGAGAGTTGGTGAACACCAAGAACTTGCAAACTTAGCGGCATATTTAGTTTCAGATTTCTCTGCATATATCAATGGTGAAGTTGTTGTTATTGATGGTGGCGAATGGTTAAAGGGCGCAGGGCAAATGAATCAGCTTGAGGAAGTACCACAACAAATGTGGGATATGCTTGAAGCTATGATTCGTTCACAAAAAACAAAAAAATAAATTTTAAATCGGTAATAATCGAGATTACAGTCAAATTCCAAGCTCACTTGTTAAACAAGTAGGTTTGGAATTTGGTGTTTTTTATTTTTGCATTTTCAAATAGAGAGTCTGTTTACTTAGTGTTAACAAAAATGATTTTCTATCAACATAATTAATTGTACTTTTAACTGCTAAAATCTCAAGTAAATTAATGGGTAAAATAATTGCAATTGCAAACCAAAAAGGAGGAGTTGGTAAGACTACAACCTCTGTGAATTTAGCGGCCTCTTTAGGCGTTTTAGAGAAAAAAGTTTTACTAATAGATGCAGATCCGCAGGCTAACGCTACGTCAGGATTGGGTATTGATGTTGAAACTGTAGAACTAGGTACTTACCAGTTGCTTGAACATAGTGCTACCGCAAAAGAAGCGATAATATCTACAAGTTCTCCTAATTTAGATTTAATTCCGTCGCATATAGATTTGGTGGCAATCGAGATTGAATTAGTAGATGTTGAGAACCGTGAATATATGCTTAAAAAAGCTATTGAAGGTTTAAAAGATGATTACGATTATATACTTATAGACTGTGCGCCATCTTTAGGGTTATTAACCCTTAACGCTCTTACAGCATCAGATTCTGTAATTATCCCTATTCAATGCGAATACTTTGCATTAGAAGGTTTAGGAAAACTTTTGAACACTATAAAAAGCGTTCAGAAAATTCACAATGTAAACCTTGATATTGAAGGATTGTTGTTGACCATGTACGATCAACGTTTACGTCTATCAAATCAAGTGGTAGATGAAGTGAAAAAGCATTTTGATGAAATGGTTTTCGAAACAATCATTCAGCGTAATGTGCGTTTAAGTGAAGCGCCAAGTTATGGTGAAAGTATTATTAGTTACGATGCATCAAGTAGAGGAGCGGATAATTATTTAAGTTTGGCGAACGAGTTAATCAAAAAAAACGAAACGGAATAAATGGCGAAGGCAATAAAAAAGCAAGCATTAGGTCGTGGTCTTTCAGCACTGTTGAAAGATCCTACCAATGATATAAAATCTGTTGAAGACAAAAATGCCGACAAAGTTGTTGGTAGCATAGTAGAGTTGGAGTTAGGTAGTATTGAAGTAAACCCCTTTCAGCCGCGAACTAGTTTTAATGAAGAATCCCTTCGTGAACTTGCTTCATCGATAAAAGAACTAGGTGTAATTCAGCCGATTACTGTTCGTAAATTAGATTTTAATAAATATCAGTTAGTAAGTGGAGAGCGTCGTTTCCGTGCTTCAAAATTGGTTGGTTTAGAAACAATACCAGCATATATTCGTATTGCAAACGACCAAGAATCTCTAGAAATGGCTTTGGTTGAAAATATCCAAAGACAAGACTTAGATCCTATTGAAATAGCACTTTCATACCAACGTTTAATTGAAGAAATAGACGTTACTCAAGAAGAATTGAGTGATAGAGTTGGAAAAAACCGATCTACTATTGCAAACTATTTGCGTTTGCTTAAACTAGATCCAATAATCCAAACAGGAATGCGAGATGGCTTTATAAGTATGGGCCACGGTAGAGCATTAATTAATGTTGAAGATTTATCTGATCAACTCGATATTTACGAGAAAATTTTAGGTCAGAACTTATCGGTTCGTGAAACAGAAGCTTTAGTTAGAAGTTTTAAAAACCCAGATAAAAAAGCTACTCCATCAAAACCAAGTGCACCACCTTTTGCTAAAAAAGCAAAGAAAGAACTTACAGATCTTTTCGAAACTGCTGTGGATGTTAAGGTTTCAAAGTCAGGAAAAGGGCAGTTGGTTGTGCCATTTAAAAATCAAGATGATTTCGAGCGTATTTTGAAGCTAATTAAAAGTGAAAAGTAATCTTCTAAATATTTTTTTTTTAATCTTCGCTTCATCACTGTTTGCGCAGACAGCTGATTCTCTTTCTGTACAGAAAGAAAAAGTAATTGTAGTGAAAGATTCACTCGGGCCTAAGGTTGAATACAATCCATTGGCTCCAGCTAAAGCTGCATTTTACTCAGCAGTAATCCCTGGATTAGGACAAGCTTACAACAAAAAATACTGGAAAATCCCTATTATTTATGCTGGAATGGCAGCTGGAGTTTATTTTTATAAGCAGCAGGACGACGACTATAATCGTTTTAGAGATGCTTATAAGCGAAGACTTGCAGGCTATACAGATGATGAATTTCAAGGGATTTCAAACGATAGACTTATAAATGCTCAAAAATCAGCACAAAGAAATAAGAGTTACAGTATTATTGTAACTCTAGGTTTCTATTTGCTTAATGTTATTGATGCAAACGTAGATGCTCATTTACAACAATATGAAGTGAGTGAAGACCTGTCATTACAACCTAGCCTAAATTACAATCAATTTAATGCAAAACCACAATACGGAATGTCGTTGACGTATCGATTTAAATAGTTGGTGTTTTATAGAGAATAGAAAATTATGAAAATAGCTTTACTCGGTTATGGTAAAATGGGAAAAACTATTGAAAGATTAGCTTTAGAAAGTGGTCATTCAATTGTTTTTAAAAGTTGGTTTGAATCTTCTGAAGGTAATATAGAAGACGCTGAGGTTGCTATTGAATTCTCTTCTCCCGAAGCTGCAGTAAGTAATATTAAAAAAGCTTTAGAAGCAGATTTACCAATAGTTTCAGGAACTACAGGTTGGTTAGAAAGTTATGATGAAATGGTAAAGTTATGCGAAAAGCGTAACGGAAGTTTTATTTATGCGTCAAACTTCAGTGTTGGAGTTAACCTTTTCTTTAGCATTAATGAATATGCTGCTAAGTTGATGGCTCAATGGAAGGAGTACGATGTGGCTGTTGAAGAAACACATCATCTTGAAAAGAAAGATGCCCCAAGCGGAACAGCAATAACAATAGCTGAGAATATTTTAAAATACAACAGTAAAAAACAATGGAATCTAGATTCTACTTCTGACGAAGTTTTATCAATTACCGCTAAAAGGGAAGAAGACGTAAAAGGAACCCACATAGTTTCCTATGAATCTAATATTGATACAATTTCTTTAAAACACGAAGCACATAGCCGTGAAGGATTTGCGAAGGGTGCTATTTTGGCCGCGGAATGGCTTAAAGATAAAAAAGGTGTTTTCTCAATGAAGGATGTTTTAGGATTAACAAATGCGGATTAACAGTTTTTAGATTGCAGTTGTATTAGTACAATTTCAATCAAAATATATTATCCCTATTATTTTGCAGTATAGATTAGAAGGGGTTTAAATGAATTACAATTTAACGAATTACAAATTATGAGTTGGACAGGTTGGTTTATATTATTTTTAATAGTTCAATTAATACACTTTGCAGGAACTTGGAAGCTTTATAAGGCTGCAGGTAGAAAACCTTGGGAAGCAGCAGTACCAGTTTACAATGCTGTGGTTTTAATGAAAATTATTAATCGCCCTTGGTGGTGGACTATTTTATTATTTATTCCCATTGTTAACCTGATTATGTTTCCGGTAGTTTGGGTTGAAACCTTACGCAGTTTTGGACGTAATTCTACTACGGATACAATTTTAGGGATAGTTACTCTAGGGCTTTACATATATTACATAAATTACACTCAAGATGTTACGCATATAAAGGATAGAAGCTTAAAACCGCGTACTTCAACTGGAGAGTGGGTGAGTTCTATATTATTTGCCGTTGTAGCTGCAACAGTTGTGCATACTTATGTAATGCAACCTTTCACAATTCCAACTTCATCGTTAGAAAAAACCTTATTGGTTGGTGACTTTCTTTTTGTGAGTAAGTTTCATTATGGGGCTCGAAACCCGATGACGCCTGTTGCATTTCCAATGGTGCACGATACAATTCCTGTGATTCATAAAAAGTCATATTTTTCAAAACCACAACTACCTTATTTCAGATTGCCAGGTTTTCAGAGTATAAAACGAAATGACATTGTAGTATTTAACTGGCCTGTAGATACTGTAAACGCGTTTCAGCAGTATGGAGATGGGAAATATTACTACAAGCCAATCGATAAAAAGTCGAATTACGTAAAGCGTGCTGTAGGTGTTCCTGGGGATTCTCTAGAAATTCGCGATGGTTACGTATATATTAATGGGGAGAAAAACCAACTTCCAGACCGTGCTAAAGTTCAATTTGCGTATGACGTTAAGGTAAACGGACAATTAAATCCAGAAATGCTTTATAATCGATATGATATTACCGATCGTTATGGATTTGGTAATAATACATATCGTTTTGCAGCTATTTCTGAAGAGTCTATGAATATGCTAAAAAACAACCCAAATGTGGTTGAAATTACGCGTCTTAGAAGTGAAAAAGGAGAGTGGGATCCAGGGATTTTTCCAAACGATCAAAAATATCCTTGGAATAATGATTTCTTCGGACCAATTTATATTCCTCAGAAAGGAGAAACAGTTTCAATAAATCCAGAAACTCTTCCATTCTACAAGCGTATTATAGAAGTTTATGAAGGAAGCGAAATAGGAATTGAAAATAAAATTACTCAATCAGGAACGGAAGTTCTTCTAAATGGTCAACCATTAACCGACTATACTTTCAAGATGGATTACTATTGGATGATGGGAGACAACCGAAACAACAGTGAGGATGCTCGTACATGGGGTTTTGTACCTTATAATCACGTTGTAGGAAAACCAGTATTTGTATGGATGAGCTGGGATGGAATTAACAAAAAAGTACGTTGGGATAGAGTTTTCACAACAGTAGGTGGAAGTGGAAAACCAGTGTCTTATTTAATGTATTTCGTAATTGCAGTAATAGGTTGGTTCGCTTTTGATTTCTTTAGAAAGAAAAAGAAAGGAACTAAAAAGTAAAAGCAATTTAGTTCGAGCCTTTCAACTTCAATCATTACTAATTATTGTGGAATATTAGGCTCCATTCTGATATCTAGGATGAATAAAAAAGACAAAGTCGAGATCTATCAAATAGGTCTCGACTTTGTTTTTTAAAGAGAATAGGTTTTATTTATTCAGGTATTAACCTGTAAATACCTTGTCCTTCTACTGCAATATAAATCAGTCCATCCGGACCAATCTTTACATTTCGAACTCGTCCGATATCCTGAGCTATTTTTTCTCGCTTGGTTACTTTTTCTCCATCAAGAGTTAGCAGTTCAACATATGCAAACTTCAACGAACCTACGAGTAATTTGTTTTTCCACTCAGGATATTTGTCGCTAGTAACGAATGCCATTCCGGAAGGAGCGATAGAAGGAACCCAATAGTAAATAGGTGGTTCAATTCCTTCTTTTTCAGTTTGATCTGTGATTTCTGTGCCACTGTAATTAACCCCATAGGTAACTACCATCCAACCGTAATTTGCACCCTTCTTCACAATATTAATTTCATCCCCGCCTTTTGGTCCGTGCTCGTGCATCCATATTTCTCCTGTTTCAGGGTGAATAGCCATTCCTTGTGGATTGCGATTTCCATAAGTATAAATTGCCTTTTTAGCATTTGGTTCGTTGAAAAATGGATTGTCTTCAGGGATGCTGCCATCGTCTTTTAATCGGTAAACTTTACCTCCATCACGAGTAATGTCTTGCGGGTTAACTTCTCTATCTCCGCGTTCTCCTATGGTGAAATACACATAACCATCTTTATCAAATTCAATCCTGGAACCAAAATGCTGTCCTGCCGAAGAGTTTGGGCTGGCTTTATAAAGCATCTCAATATTAGTTAGCGAATCTCCATCTAGTTTACAGCGCATTAAAGCAGTATGACCTCCTTTCCCTGGGCCTTCTTCCGAAGCATAAGTCATATAAATCCACCCGTTTTCATTATAATTTGGGTGTAGTTTAATGTCTAATAACCCACCTTGGCCATTTACATATACCGCTGGCATATTTGCTATTTCTATTTTCTTGCCATCTTTAAAGTGTATTAATCTCCCATCTTTTTCTGTAATAAGCATACTGCCTTCAGGCAACCAAGTCATTCCCCACGGAATTGAAAGGTCGTTTACAAACATTTCAGTTTTATAAGTTTGGGGTTTTGTTTTTAAGGCTACATCTTCTTTTTTTTTCTGCTGTCCACAAGATGTAAAAACGATAAGGGTCGATAAAATAAGTAGGTATTTCTTCATTTTTATTTCTTTTAGCTTAAAGATACCAAAAATGAGTGTGATTTCTAAAATCTTAGGAAATTCCTTTTGGTCGAAAACCTAAACAAACCTTATCTTTAACCAAAATTTTCAAAATTATGAAAGAAAGCTATAGCGTTTCGGTGGATGAGAATTACGAATTCCAACTTGTCAAAAAAGATACCGAGAACATAGACCAAACCGAACTTTCTGGTCAAAAAATACATTTACTTCACAACAACAAATCTTTCGAAATTGAACTTTTAGAAAACGACTTCATTAATAGAAACTACAGCGTAAAAGTAAATGGTAATATTTACCGTGTTAATGTAGGAACACCTTTGGATGCGCTTATAAAAGAAATGGGGCTCTCTTTAGGAAATGATTCCTTTGAAGACGAAATCCACGCACCTATGCCGGGGATTATTTTAGAAGTTAATGTTGCTGAAGGCGATAAAGTTAAAAAAGGTGATTCCCTTTGTGTTCTTGAGGCTATGAAGATGGAGAACACTCTTACAGCTTCTCGAGATGGAATTGTAAAAACTGTAAACGTCGCTAAAGGTGATACGGTAGATAAAGGAAAATTGCTAATTGAATTAGAGAAAAATGATTAAGAAAATATTAGTTGCCAACCGTGGCGAAATAGCTTTAAGAATTATGAAAACCGCCCGTAATATGGGGATCAAAACGGTTGCAGTTTATTCTGAAGCAGATAGAAACTCTCCACACGTTAAGTTTGCAGATGAAGCCGTATGCATCGGGCCACCTCCTTCAAACGAATCGTATTTATTAGGAGATAACATCATTAAAGTTTCTAAAGACCTAAACGTTGATGCTATTCACCCAGGGTATGGATTTTTGAGTGAAAACGCTGAGTTTGGAGAGAAGGTTGAAAAAAGTGGAATGATTTTTATCGGGCCAAAGTCGCACGCAATTCGTGTGATGGGAAGCAAACTAGCTGCTAAAGAAGCGGTAAAAGCTTATGATATTCCTATGGTTCCTGGTACCGATGAAGCCATTACAGATGTTGAAGCAGCCAAACAAATTGCTAGAGAAATTGGATTTCCAATTCTTATAAAAGCTTCTGCCGGTGGTGGTGGAAAAGGAATGCGAGTAGTTGAAAATGCCGAAGAATTTGAAGACCAAATGAAACGCGCTATTAGCGAAGCTGAAAATGCATTTGGCGACGGTTCTGTTTTTATTGAAAAGTTTGTTACTTCTCCACGCCATATTGAAATTCAGGTTTTAGCTGATAATTTTGGAAATACAGTTCATCTTTTTGAGCGCGATTGTAGTATTCAAAGACGTCATCAAAAAGTTGTAGAAGAAGCACCATCTTCAGTTCTTACTCCAGAATTGCGTAAGACCATGGGAGAAGCGGCTATAAAAGTTGCCAAAGCCTGTGATTACGTTGGAGCGGGAACAGTGGAATTTCTTTTAGATGAAAATCTAAATTTCTACTTCCTTGAGATGAATACCCGCCTACAAGTGGAGCATCCAGTTACCGAATTAATTACTGGTCTCGACTTAGTCGAACAGCAAATTAATGTAGCTAATAACGAAAAGCTTGCTTTTTCGCAGGAGGATATAAAAATTAAAGGACACGCTTTTGAAGTTCGTGTTTATGCCGAAGATCCACTTAATAATTTTATGCCGAGTGTTGGAAAACTAGAAGTTTACCGACCACCAAGCGGTGAGAATATTCGTGTGGATGATGGTTTTACAGAAGGTATGCAAGTGCCAATTCAGTACGATCCTATGCTGTCTAAGCTTATTACTTACGGAAAAACAAGAAACGCTGCAATGCAACGTATGCTTGAAGCAATCGCTAATTACGATGTTCAAGGTGTGAGTACCACACTTCCGTTTGGAAAATTTGTTTTTGAACACGAGGCTTTCCGCAGTGGAAATTTCGATACTAATTTTGTGAAGAAATACTATTCCGAAGACAAGCTTAAGGCTATTAATGAAGAAGAGGCAAAAGTGGCGGCACTATTTGCATTAAAACAATATTTTAAAGATTCAGAAAAACTTCAATTACCGAAGTAATGTCTCTGCGTCCTCTGCGCCTCTGCGGTAAAAAAATACCGTGAAGCCCCAGATTTCGCATAGATGTCAATTACAAAAATTATGAGCGACAATAATAAAAAACTGCAAGAATTCATAGCTGAAGCCAAGATGGGTGGAGGCGAAAAGAGAATTGCAAAACAACACGAAAAAAAGAAATTAACTGCTCGCGAGCGTGTAGAATACCTCTTAGACGAAGGCTCTTTTGAAGAAATGGGTATACTCGTTACCCATAGAACCACCGATTTTGATATGCAAAAAGAAGTGTATTATGGGGATGGTGTTGTTACTGGCTACGGAACAATTAACGGACGTTTAGTTTATGTGTTCGCACAAGATTTTACTGTTTTTGGAGGAGCTTTATCAGAAACTCACGCCGAGAAAATCTGTAAAATAATGGATCACGCAATGAGTGTTGGTGCTCCCGTTATTGGATTAAACGATTCTGGTGGAGCGCGTATTCAAGAAGGGGTTCGCTCTTTAGGTGGATATGCAGATATTTTCTACAGAAATGTTCAAGCTTCAGGAGTAATCCCTCAAATTTCTGCCATTATGGGACCATGTGCCGGGGGAGCAGTTTATTCACCAGCAATGACCGATTTCACTTTGATGGTTCAAGACAGTAGTTATATGTTTGTTACAGGTCCGAATGTTGTGAAAACTGTTACGAATGAAACTGTTACTTCAGAAGAATTAGGAGGAGCGAAAACCCACGCTACAAAAAGTGGGGTAACGCATTTTACAGCTGCAAATGATATTGTTTGTTTAGAACAGATGAAAACTCTTTTAAGCTACCTGCCTCAAAATAATAAAACAACTCCAGAAAAACTTCCTTTTGAAGCTGCTGATGAATATCGAGATGAATTGGAAAATATAGTTCCAGATTCTTCAAATAAGCCATACGATATGCACGAGGTGATTAAGGGAATTATCGATACCGATTCTTTCTTTGAAGTGCATAAAGATTACGCCGATAATATTATTGTTGGATTTGCAAGATTAGGTGGTAGAAGTATCGGAATTGTAGCAAACCAACCAATGAGTTTGGCAGGAGTGTTAGATGTAGATAGCTCTAAAAAAGGAGCGCGATTTACACGTTTCTGCGACTGTTTTAATATACCTCTTTTAGTTTTAGTAGATGTTCCAGGCTTCCTTCCAGGAACCGATCAAGAGTGGAACGGAATTATTCTTAATGGAGCTAAACTTCTTTACGCCTTAAGTGAAGCAACAGTGCCACGTGTAACTGTTATTACCAGAAAAGCATATGGTGGAGCTTATGACGTAATGAATAGTAAGCATATTGGTGCAGATATGAATTACGCCTGGCCAACTGCTGAAATTGCGGTAATGGGAGCAAAGGGAGCTAGTGAAATTATTTTTAGAAAAGAAATTGCAGCAGCTGAAAACCCTGAATTGAAACTTTCAGAAAAAGAAGCCGAATATGCCGAAAAGTTTGCAAACCCTTTTAAAGCTGCACAACGTGGATTTATAGATGAAGTAATTCAACCTCGTGAAACCCGTAGAAAGCTATTAAAAGCATTCACAATGTTAGAAACTAAAGATGTGGTGAGACCCAATAGAAAACACGGAAATATTCCTTTGTAGTTTTTACTATTATTTATTTAGATAGATAGTTGATTAACAACCTTTAACTGACTTAAGTCATAGTTAAAGGTTTTTTTTCGCAGTAATTTGGAGATATAATTAAGTTAAATCTTAGAATTATGAGGAGATATTATCTTTTAATTTTGTCTGTTATTTTTTTATTCTCGACCCCCACCATTGCGCAGGAGAAATGGGCTGTTGAGTTCAGACCTGGTTTAAATTTCCCTACAAGTGATGTAGGTGATACTGATGCCGATATCGGGTATGGATTTGAGATAACAGGCGCATATAAAATTATGCCTCACTTGGCTTTTTATGCAGGTTGGGGCTTTAATCAATTTAGAGGTGATGATGTTTTTACCCACGAGGACATTACTTTGTTAGAAAAAGGGTTCACTTTTGGATTTCAAATTAATCGTCCAATTGGTACCTCTTCATTTTCTTATTTGGCGAGAGCTGGTGCAATTTACAATCACATAGAATTAGAAAATATCGCGGGCGATATAACTGCAGATACAGAATATGGGTTTGGGTGGCAACTTGCGGTAGGGATAGATTATGAGCTGGCTTCTAAAATTTCATTGCGACCAATGTTAAGATATCGTTCTCTTTCAACAGATATAGAAGTTGAAAATGTTTCAACGGAAACGAAACTTAACTATTTCTCTTTTGGAATTGGTTTGGCGAAGAAGTTTTGATTGACTTAAATAGTTGCGGATAGTTTAATTGCCTATCGACCACTTTTAATACAAAAAACCTTATGGATGGAATTACCTTTACAAATTCCTTCACGATTATTAACTGTCTTGGTTGAATTTGATCTTCATATTTATTGGATATTCTTTTCTCCTTTCTGATATTTACAAAAATAAAATTTAGCAATGAAAATAATCTCTTGGAATGTTAATGGTGTAAGGGCGATAACTCAAAAAGATTTCTTTGAGGATATCTCCAAAATAAATCCAGATATTCTATGTCTTCAGGAAACTAAAGCTCAGGATGAGGAAGTTGCTGAGGCATTATCTCAGTTAAAGGACTATCACCAATTTTATAATTCTGCAGATAGAAAAGGATATTCAGGCGTTGCTATTTTAAGTAAAATAGAACCTATATCAGTTAGTTACGATATGGGAGTTGAAGAACACGATCAGGAAGGGCGAGTAATATGCGCAGAATTTAAAGACTTCTTTTTGGTAAATGTTTACGTTCCGAATTCTGGTCAGAAGTTAGTAAGGCTTGATTACAGACAGAAATGGGATGTAGATTTCAAAAACTATTTAAAGTCTTTAGAAAAAACAAAACTTGTTATTCTTTGTGGCGATTTAAACGTTGCACATCGTGCAATTGACCTTAAAAACGACAAGTCTAATTACAACAAAACTGCTGGATATACTCAAATAGAAATTGATGGGATGGATAACCTGCTCAACGAAGGATTTGTAGATACCTATAGACACTTTAACCCAGATACAGTTGCATATACATATTGGAGCTATCGTTTTAAAGCAAGAGAGCGTAATACTGGTTGGCGAATTGATTATTTCTTGGTAAGTAATCAATTGTTAGAAAAAGTGGAGAATGTTGAAATATTATCAGAATATTACGGTTCCGATCATTGCCCAATTAAGCTTGAAGTGAAACTGTAATTAGCTTTTAAAAAGATTTTTATTTTCTTCTAAGGCTTTTATTGTGGCGTTATATCCTAGTTCAAAAATGATGTCTGTATTGCTCATTCCGAAAACGGCAAACTCCCCAATTTCTTCAGGAGAAATAATTAAATCGCATTCTGGGAACTTTTTTATTGAATCGTAAGCAGCCCTAATTTTCAGGGCTCTATCTGCAACACTATAAGAGTATTTCAAATCTTTTATGCTTATCTTTTTAAGGGAATTGATATAGACTCCAATAATCTTATCGCAGTGCTTTTTTATTGGTTCTACGGGAAAATTGTTCAGAATTCCTCCATCGATATAATATGAACCATTGATTTCTGTAGGTGTAAAAACCCCTGGGAATGAAGCAGAAGCAATTACTGGCTTTATAAGTTGCCCCTTGCTGAAAATCTTTAATTTTCCGTTTAAAACATTTGTTGCAGTAATGTATAAAGGCTTTTGTAAGCTGTCAAAATTATCCCTTGGGAGATAGACGTTGAGGTCGTCATAAAACTTTTCGGTATCTAGAAATCCTGGCTTGTTAAATGCGAATCTTTTGGTGTGAAAAATAGAAGTGTTTTTGAAGAACTTTAATATCTCAGTCCAATGAACGTCGGCGGCATAAAGTGCCCCTACTATAGCGCCAATACTAGTTCCTGAAATGTGTGTTGGAGAAATTCCGTATTCTTCAAATGCTTTTAATGCTCCAATATGAGCTGCGCCTCTCGCTCCACCGCCCGATAGTACTAAACCTATGTTGTCCATCTAGTCAATTTAATTAATTTACTTAACAAAGTAATTATATTCAAAAGTAACAAAACTTGATTTAGGTCATATTAAATGAATTTTTAAGTTTCTAGATTTGTAGGTATTACATTAATAATCATTTGTTTATGAAACTCATTTTAAAGTCCCTTGGTTTTGTTTTTATAATTTCTGTGTTTTGGTCTTGTAATAATTCTGCAAAAGAATCAAGGGAAGGCAAAAATGAAATTTCTAAAAATCAATCCTTCGTTATTGATGATTCCGGAATAACTGTGGCTTGGACAGCTTATAAATTTACAGACAAAATAGCCGTTACAGGAACTTTTGATGATTATTCTATTAAAAAACATAGTAAATCTGGTTCTGTTGAAAATCTCTTAACCAAATTAAGAATATCGATTCCTACCCATAGTGTTGATGCGATGAATGCAATTAGAGATTTTAAACTAAGAAGTTCTTTTTTTGATGCGTTTAATACTTCAACTATCAATGGAACTATTTTAAAAGTAAATGAGTCTAAGGGCTTTGTTAGGTTAAAAATGAATAAAATCTCAAAAAATATTCCATTCACATATTCATTGGTGAATGACACAATTTCAATATTTACCAAACTAGATTTAAAAAAATGGAAAGGGGAGGAAGCACTCAGTAGAATAGAGTGGGAATGTGTGGAACACCTTAAGGGGGCTGATGGTATTTCAAAACTTTGGCCAGAGATAGATGTGGAAATCAAAATACCATTAAGGAATACTAATAATTAGTAAGCTTATCGACAACTTAAAAATTTATATACCTAGTTTTTTATCATTTCTAAGTGTTCTAAACATTTCAATATGATTTAAGTCATTGTGAACGTTTGGTTTATAGGTTAAATTAGCTTGTTGCAACGAGCTAATTAACCTAAACCTTCATAGAATGAAAAATATTTTACTCCCGACAGATTTTTCTGATAACGCTTTTAACGCTATAGAATATGCAGTACAACTTTATAAAAACAAAGAGTGTACTTTTTATCTATTAAATACGTATACCCCTGTAGCCTATAGTATGGCTACATTCAATGAGGGTTATTCTTCATTATTGTTAGAAGAAATTATCAGAAAAAACTCTGAAAGTGGATTGCTAGAATTAGAAGAGAAACTAAGGGAGAAATATGATAACTCTAATCATTCCTTTAAAAGGCTGTCATCCTTCAATTTGTTGACGGATGAAATAAAAGCGGTTGTTAAAGATCGAAATATTGATCTAATCATAATGGGAACTAAGGGAGCCACTGGTGCAAAAGAGGTTTTTTTAGGTACAAATACAATGTTTACCATAAAAAAAGTACACTGTACTGTAATCGCTGTCCCTGATAACTATACTTTTAAGGAGCCTAAGGAGATTTTATTTCCTTCAGATTTTAAATTCTCAATGCAAAATGAAAATTTAAACTTGCTAAAGTCTATTTGCGAACTGCATAACTCCCGACTCAATATTTTAAATATATACTTGGGGCAGCCGTTGAGTAAGGCACAAGAAAATGTAAAAAATCAATTTGGAGAGTTTTTTAAAAATAACCCTCACGATTTTCATACCGCTGAAGATGTGGACTTAGTAGAAGCTATTGAGCAATTTCAAATAAAGCAAAGAATTGATTTTTTAGTGATGATTCAAAATAAACATTCCTTTTTTGAAAACTTACTTTTTAAGCCTGTAATTAGACAAATGGTATACCATACAAACATGCCAATAATGGTTATACCATCAATTGAGTTTACTAATTAATAGTTCTATTAAAGGAAATAATTCAAAACAAGAGAAAATTAATTAGATGTAAGAATTATGGATGTATCTATTTTTTTAGCGAAGTTTTGGGGTTGGTATTTAATATTCTTCTTTTTTATATTAAGCTATAACCCCAAGCGGATAAAACAAATTTTGTCATTCCTAGAAGATGAGAAGTTTTCAATACTTGTTGCCTTTATTGCTATTGTAATAGGTTTACTCAATATTCTTTTCCATAATATTTGGGATTCTAGCGCCACGGTAATTGTTAGTTTGATAGGTTGGATAGCTTTATTTAAAGGATTAATGCTTTTCGCTTTTCCATCATTGGCATTAAAGGCAATTGATTTTATAAGCCTTAAATTAATTCAAGTTATTTATGTACTGTTATTTCTTATGGGCTTGTACTTATTAAATACTGGTTACGGTTTAATTCAATATTAAATTTTCCACTAATTTTCTGTCGTTATTTAATAATGCTCAAACTACTGTGTAATTTTAAGAATGTAATTTAATAAATTGATAATGCGTTCGTATTCACTTTTTACAATTTTTTTATTGTGTGTAGTTATTGTGGGGGTTGACGTGCTCACCTTTTACTGGCTGCAATCTATTACTCAGCTTTTAACCTCTCCATTGTTGAATACGATTATCAATATCTTGTTTTGGACATTTACAATTGGCTTAGTTTCAGCCATATTAATTCTAAAGATTAAAATGGATGCCTTGCCTGTAACTAAAAGGCAAATGTTAGTATCTTCATTGTATGGACTTACAATTTCTTCATTTACACCTAAAATACTATTCGTAATAATAATTAGCATTCTATATTTTTCAAACTATGTTTTCTCTGAAACAGAATCTCTAATCATTGTTCCTACAGTAGGATTACTTGCAGGGTTTCTTCCATTCTTCGTAATTGTTTACGCCATCTTTAAAGGAGCTTATAAATATAAAGTATATCGAATTGAAGTAGCTCATAAAGAGTTACCTGAAGCTTTTAACGGTTATAAAATTATTCATATTTCAGATCTACATCTTGGAAGCTTTAATTATCGATATAGAATTTTAGAAAGAGCCGTTAATATTATAAATGAATTGGAAGCCGACATAATTTTTTTTACAGGAGATCTTGTAAATAACTATGCTTGGGAATTAAATGGATGGGATAAAGTCCTAAAAGAACTTTCGGCTAAAACTGGGAAATATGCTATTCTAGGAAATCACGATTATGGCGATTATAGCAAATGGGATTCCCCAGAAGCTAAAAGTGAAAATTTTGAAGAAATTAAATCTTTTTATGATAAAATAGACTTCAAACTTCTACTAAACGAAAGTGTTACACTTAAAAGAGATAATCAAGAAATTGCAATCGCAGGTGTTGAAAATTGGGGTCTTCCACCATTCAGGCAGGATGGTGATTTATTAAATGCGTTAAATAATATTGAGGATATACCTTTTAAAATACTTCTTTCTCACGATCCCACTCATTGGGATGAAGAGGTGATAAAATATACAGATGTGGCCCTTACACTTTCCGGGCACACTCACGGCATGCAAGCAGGAATTAATATTATGGGGAAACAATGGAGCCCTATAAAATATAAATACAAACGCTGGGCAGGATTATATACTGTGGAAAATCAAAACCTATATGTTACTAGAGGGTTGGGATGGCTCGGTTTTCCAGGTAGGATGGGGATGCGTCCAGAAATTACCCTTATCACTTTAAAAAAATCGGAATAATTTTTCTTAAAAGTCAGGTTTGAAAATTAATGTCTGATAGAAATATCTTTTACATCTTTGTAAAAAGTCACCACTAATCTTAGCTCCAGTTGAAAATTCCACTAAAAGACATATTATTTGTGCTGTTTCAATTCCTGTTGATTATAGCTTTTGCTTTCGATTTTGAAGTATTATCGATAATATTTCCGGAGGTATTATTTTGGATTGGGCTATTATTTTTTATTTCCGGAGCCTTTATAACGGTGGTTGCTGTCTTACATCTCAATATTCACCTATCACCATTTCCTAGCCCTTTACCTGGCGCCAAACTAGTCGAGACTGGTATTTATAAGTTGGTTCGTCATCCTATCTATACGGGGTTGATTTTAGCTTTCTACGGTTATGCGGTTATCACTGATTCTGGATACAGATTGCTTATCGCCACACTTCTTTTTGTACTGTTTTACATTAAAAGTTTATACGAAGAAAAATGTCTGATTGAAAAATTCCCGAACTACACTGAATATAAAAAACGATCAGGACGATTCTTTCCTGGGTTATAAAACGTATTTCAGTTTGATTCCACCAAACCAATTTCTAGGCATTCCTGGATAATAATACCGTGGTTCACTATTGCCAAAACCAGTTGCATTTATCAATATAGAAGAAGCGTATTTTTCATCTGTAAAGTTGTTGATGCCAACATTCATTTCTGCTGATAAAGCTTTAGAAAGCTCTTTTTTATAAGATGCTTTAGCATTTAAAACGGTATACTTTTCTGAATAAAGTTGGTTAGCGTCATTCATAGGCATTTCGCCTATATTAAGAAAATTGGTATTTAAAATGAAATTTTTAAATCCAAAATTAATTCCACCATTCACTTTTCTATCAGGAACTCCTGTGAGTTTGTTACCAGAAAAAACGCGATCACCATCTACAAAATCAATGAATTTATGATTGTTGAATTCAGCATTGATATAGGGCGAAATATAACCAGAATTACTTAATGGATGGAGGTATGAGAGTTGCAATTCAATTCCTTTATGTTCTGTTTTTCCTGCGTTTCTACCGATATATTGATCGTCGCCAACACGCTCTGCAACCAACAAATCGTCAATATCTAAAAGATAGGCGTTTACTTTAAAGTGAAGTTTCCTTTTTAATAGAAATACTTCACTTCCTACTTCGTAATTATATCCTTTTTCAGGTCCGAGGTCTGGATTTATAACACCCTCTGGAGTTAGGGTTTCTTCAATGGAAGGATAATTAAATCCGCGACTGAAATTAAAATAAGCACTTAAGTTCTCATTAAATTGATAAAGCAGATTTACATTCGGTGCAAAAATAGGGTCGAAGTCTCGGTCTGCGCTTTTATTGGCATCACCTAAATTAAACTCATCGGTAAAGCTGTAGTTTGTGTTGTTGAAATTCAACCCAAACTGTCCCTTAAGCTTTTCAGTAAATGGAATTGTTACAGTGGCAAAAATGTTCAGGTTATCTCTGTTTTCAATATTATCGCTTAATAAATTTCCTTCTAAACTTCCATTGCCATTGTTGTCTTCGTAAAGGTTTTCTATGATTTTCCAGTTGTATTGATCTTTATAAAATTCTCCTCCAAAACTGAAATTTGCCTCGTTTTTCAAGAAGTGAAAGCCTTTATTAAAAACTGTTCTACCTCCAAATCCATTGGTGAATTCATCTAAAATATTAAAAGGTCGCGGTTCATAATGATCTAAATAGGTATAAAATACGCTGGTGCTATTAGTAAAGTTATCCGTAAAATGCTGCGTAAAACTTAAACCAGTTAATAGAATTTTATTGTCTTCATAACCATGTGCCATTTTCCAAGTAAATGCAGCTTGTGTGGGGTCTTCTTCAAAAGCAGTTTTGCCAATTGAACTAGGAATTTGAGCGTTATAGTCGATGTAATTTACTAAAAGTGAAATTTCACTTTTGGCATTTAGTTTATAGTTGGAAGTTAGTAGTAATCCATTTCTATTGTATTTATTATTTTCCCTGAAGCCATCGGTTTCGAGATGATCATAATTAATATTCAAAGAAAACTCTTCTGTAGCAGTTGCAGCGCTCACAGTATTTTTTATAAGGCCGAAGGAACCTAAACTTAGATTTGATTTCAGAAAAGTTTCTCCTACCGCAGCTTGTTTTGAATTTAATAAAAGTGTTCCCCCTAGATTGGTGCCATATTGTGTGGCCTTTGGGCCTTTTATAACTTCTAGCGATTGTAAATCTTCTGGGTCAAACATATCAATGGTTGTTTCCCCAATTCCGTTTGTAATTGGAATACCATTAAAATAAGCGCGAATTTTATTGCTGCCATAAAGTGTCCGTGACCCAAACCCGCGAATCGTAATTCTATTGGTGTTTAATGCACCACTTTGAATAAATACCCCAGGCGTTTCATTGATTGCTGAAATAAGCTCAATAGGACTATACGCATCGAATTTCTCCGTCTTTATTTTTTCAGTTGGGATTATTATTTCTGCTGATGGTGAGGTTTGTTTCTGGGTAGTTGTTGTTAAGATAATTTCATCTAAATCTTCCGATTTTGAAAGTGGAGATAGCTTAAAAGTAGAGTTGTTTTCTGAAATTGTAACAGTACTAATATAATATTTAGGGTGTTCCAATCTCAAATTAATAGGAAGCTGATAAGCTTTCGAAAGACTAAAAACCCCTTCGCTATTTGTTTCCGTAAGCTTTTTACTATTCAAGAATACAGACACTCCGTTAATAGGTTTATTAGTATTTGAGTAAACTGTTCCTTGTATTTCTTGTGCATTCAAGGTGTTGGGAAAAACGCTCAAGAAAAAAAATGCTATTGCGATAATAGAAAATGATAGGTTTGAATAGCGAGACTTAAAATAGGAGGAGGGTAAGTAAATTTTATTCATATCTAATTTTTCGAATCTATTTAAAAATAAGCAATAAGAATAGAATTGGCTAATTGAGGCAGAAAGTTTACCTAATTTTTAACTCAGCTGTTTCTATTTAAAAGTATAACAATTTGTTAAGAGAAATTTTTAATCTTATACAATATCTTCATTGGCATTAACTACTATTCAATACTGAATAGTTTAAAATATAAAAAATGAAAAAGTCCATTTCACTTTTAGCTTTAATTATAGTCCAATTGTCTCTCTTTTCACAAGAAGAAAAACCATTACCTGAACCTTTTGAAACAAAGTCGGTTTCCAATTATTCTAATGTAATAGGATGGAAAGATAGTGAAACTCCCAAAGCTCCTGAAGGTTTTCAGGTTACTAAATATGCAGATGGTTTTGAGAATCCACGTTGGATGTACGTATTGCCAAATGGAGATGTATTAGTAGCTGAAAGCAATAGTAATTATAGTCTTTTAAAGCGAATAGGTGCCGCGATTATTGGTGCAGGAGGATCAAACAATTTAAAACGCAGTGCCGATAGAATTACCCTACTTCGGGATACAAATAATGATGGACTCCCTGATTTTAGAGAAATATTACTAACTAAAAAAGAAGGTTTAAATCAACCATTTGGAATGCTGGTAATAGGGGATTGTTTATATGTAGCAAATACCGACGCGATATTGAGTTTTCCTTATGAAACAGGACAGACAAAAATTAAGACGAAAGGGCAAAAAGTTGTAGACCTACCAGCTGGGAAAGTGAATCAGCATTGGACTCGTAATATTATAGCCAATGAAGATAACTCTAAAATTTATATAGCAGTAGGTAGTGGCGATAATATTGGTGAAAAAGGAATGGAGCATGAAGTGATGAAGGCTAATATATTAGTTATGAATTCCGACGGTAGCAATCTTAGTGTATTTGCTTCTGGCCTTAGAAATCCAGTAGGAATGGATTGGGAACCAACAACTCAAACCCTTTGGACTACCGTAAATGAACGAGATGGCTTAGGAGATAATTTGGTGCCAGATTATCTAACTTCTGTTCAGGAAGATGGTTATTACGGTTGGCCTTATTCATACTGGGGAAACAATTTTGACCCTAGAATGCCTGTACCACCCAATGTTAGATTAAAATCTGCTATAGTTCCAGATGTAGATCTTGGTTCGCATACTGCTTCTTTAGGCTTGGTGTTTTATACGGCAGATGCTTTTCCAAAGAAATACAAAAACGGAGCATTTGTAGTCCAACACGGCTCTTGGAATAGAGATATACTTTCAGGATATAAGGTGATTTTTATTCCATTTAAAGATGGAAAGCCTTCAGGGAAAGCTGAGGATTTTTTAACAGGTTTTATAGTTGAGCCAAAGAAAGATGAGGTGCGTGGTAGACCTGTAGGGGCAGTTGTTTTAGCAGATGGTTCTATGTTAATTACAGACGATAAAACACATCATATATGGAGAGTTAGTTATAAGGGGAATTAGAAAATATTAATAAATGCATTCAAATTTCTAATCTTAAAAAACTTAGATATTTATAATTAGTATTCTAATTCACTAAAATACTAGCAATCTTTTGTTTACATAGGGGTGGGGAATAAGGGTATTATAAAATTTTGAAATCATTCATTTTCTGTTAAAATAAATTGGTATGTTAGCCATTTGTTTTTAATATTTTACTAATAATTTAAAAAATCTAACTTTTTTAAAAACCATTAAAATTTCCCTTTATTATGATTAAAAAAACTTTACTATTCGCACTAGTTGCATTTTTATTTTTAAATACCTCTGTCCTTACAGCACAATGGCAATCCACAGGTTTTGATAAGAGTACCTGGGTGCTAAGTCAAGCCGAAAATGGAAACTTAATTGCTGCCGAAGATATTTATCCTGAATTAGGTGGAATTTACATCTCTCAAGATGAAGGAGCGTCATGGACAAAATCTACTGCTACAGATTATGCCTACACATCTTCTCTTGTAAAAGATGAAAGTGTTTATATGGGCGGTGTGGATTGCAATGTCGCTATTTCACACGACAATGGTGAAACTTGGACCAATGTAAGTTTTAAAGCCTTACTTCCTTCTGCTACTGAAAATGATGCTATTTATGCAATGGAATACCACAACGGAAGAGTATATGCTTCTGTTTTAAGTATTGGTGTTGTTTATAGTGAAGACAATGGTGAAACATGGCATCTTACCGATCAGGAATCTTTATGGGATGTTGACAATCCTGACAACGGAGGGCAGTGGACATATAATTTAAAATCTTTTAATGGAGAATTATACAATGTAGGTGCTTTTGGAATTTGGAAGTACGATGAAACAGCAGATGTTTGGTCACAAGTGGACGACTACGGGTACGCAGGTAGTTCATTAGTTGTTAACGATACTTTTTATGTGGCTTACAATGCTGGTGGAATTCCAGATGCGATTAGATATACTACCGATTTTCAGAATTGGGAAACAATGCCAATTCCTGCCGGATTACAAACTACAGTTAGAATTTTAGAATACTACGAAGGAGCGTTCTTTATGGGGCATGTGCACGACGCGGTTTACTATACATTAGATCACGGGGAAACTTGGACTGATTATCGCGAAGAATTCCCTGCGTTTTCACCTGTGCCAGGAGTCGATCTTTACGGAGTACCGATGAATTTTGTTTTCAATGGAGAAACTATGTACTGTGGAGTATTTTCTAGCTTTGAAGATGTAGGAGGGGTTTATAAAGCTCCAGTTCCAGCTGAGGTACTAAGTGTAAAAGAATTGCCATCAACATTAAAAGCAATTGTATATCCAAATCCTGCTAGTGATTTTGTTAACCTTCAGCTTCCAAAAGAACTGGGTAATAAAGCAACCTTAACAATTACCGATGTTATGGGTAGAGTACAGTACAATAAAGCTATTGAAAATGGAATAAATAGCACCATTACAATTCCTACAAAAAACTGGGCTTCTGGAGTATATCTTTATAAGGTTGAGGTAGGAGATTCAAAAACAACTGGAAAGTTTGTGATAAAGTAATAAATCCTATCCTAAAGTTTTTAGTTATTTACTAACTATTAAAAATCACCCTCTTAAATCCAGGTTTGGAAGCAAGAGGGTGATTCATTTTTATTTATAGTAAAGGAAATATAAATCTTTAAGAAATTTTATCTACACTGTTCTTCTATATTTTTAGATGTTTTTCCAGTTGTATTTCACACCTAAACTAAACCAGCGTGTTGGCATTGGCACTGCGCCAGCCTCATTGTACGATGCGTTAAATATATTGGTCACTTCAGAATATAACAGAAAGTCTTTTAGGTGGTAATTTAGACGAACATCAGCAATATTGTACCCATTCGCTAACTCGCGCTTTAACCATCTATTTACTACATTTAGAGAAATGTTTTTGTTTCTATAATGAAGTCCTGCAACAAACTGATGCTTTAAAGACTCTAAGGTGTATTTTGATTGATTATCAGATGAAGTCTCTATAGAAGGGTTCAGATAATTATAACTCACTTGGTATCCTATAGACTGGTTGTTTCCTAAAGTAAAATCTTGTTTAACTCTACCGAAAATTCCGTGCATTTTATTTTCACCGAAGTTAGTTGGTGAGTATGGCTCAGAAGAATCATTCCTCAGCCAATCGATGAAATCTGTAATACTTCTGTAAAAATAGCCCGCTTTTGCCTGAAAATTATTTTTAGCGTATTGAATATTTCCTTCGTAATTCCAAGCATTTTCAGGTTGAAGTAATTCATTTCCAACATTCCCTGGGCGTTGATCTAAATATAAATCGGTAAATGAAGGAATTCGCTGTCCGGAGCCAATACTTGTTGAAACCTTCCAATTATTATTTATAAGATAGGCCAAATCTATTCCTGGATACAGCTGCCATCCGAAATCGGTATTGTAATTTGCGTAAACTCCAACTGAACCTTGCAATTTCTCACCTATACCACTCTTTAGTTCTCCATAAGCACCGTGATTATTTCGCTTGTGCTCTCCAATATTTGAACTGTTTATTTGTTCTAATCTCGATTCCCAGCCAAACCCAAAAGTTCCTATCTTAGTTTCAAGACTACTATTAAATTCAAGCATTAAAGCGTTGGTGTAGTGTTGTGAACGAGCTTTGCTTAAATCGTCTTTATAAAAACGGTAGTCGTCTTCTCCATATCTGTTACTAATACGTGGAGAAAAGGTAAAGTTGCCGAGTTTATGTTTTGAAGAAATACTGAAAACAGACGATTCTACTAACTCCTCCGAATTGACATCGTAAGGCGCAGCATAAAATCCGTTTGCCCCAAACAAACTCGTTGTGTAACCCGCCATTGCTTGAAGGCTGTTGTTTATGTTTATATCATAATTTCCATTGTAAAATAACCGAGTGTTTTTTGAACCTGAATTGTATCGCTGTCCGTTGTAATTACTTTGTGAAACAGAGATTAATTGGCTTTGTTTTTCAGTGCCATAAATTCCTGTAACCTCAATAGATCCACCTCCGTAAATTCCTGTACCATCACCTTCCTCTTTACTTTTGAAAGAACTTCCTGCTTTCACATCTGCAGTAACTGACGAATAATTTTGATTTTTGGTAACGATATTTACAGCTCCAGTAAGGGCGTTTATACCATATACTCTAGCTGCTGCACCTCTTAATACTTCAATATGATCTATCGCACTTAATGGAATAGGAATATTCATCATATTATGCGCTGTTTGAGAATCAAGCATTTTAACTCCGTTAATAAGCACAAGCGTTTGTTCTGAAGTGCCACCGTCGATAGAAATATCTGTTTGTGTTCCAAACGGGCCACGCTGGCGAATATCCACTCCGCTTATATAAGATAAAACTTCATTAAGGGATTTTGCTGGAAGCGCTTCAATTTGTTTTTGGGTTATTACTTGAATATCCCTACTTACTTTATTAAAAGGTGTTTCAAGACGATTTCCTCGAATAACTATTTCTTCTAAAGTGTTCTGCTGCAGTTTTGAATCTACAATACTATCATTCTCCTGAGTAAATCCAGTGATTGAAAATACTGACGTTAATCCTAAAGCAACTAATGTGTTTTTCATAAATGTTTTTTAATCTGTACTATTTCTAAAATTGGGCGCAAAGGTTCGGATTAAACCATTAATTTTGGTAGTCCATATTGTAAATAGTGAGTAGTCCAGTTAAAGTTCGATTTCAGTCAATAATAAAAATAGATCGCAGAAGTAAGGATGCAATCTATATGCAGTTTGTGTATCAATTTATTAACGCAGTAAAACGCAATTATTTAGAGGCTGGAGATAAACTTCCTGGTAGCCGAAAAATAGCAGAAGAGCTACAGCTTCACCGAAAAACAATAGTAGCCGCTTTTACCGAACTTCAGGAGCAAGGTTGGGTGAAAACACTTCCTGGTATTGGAACCTTTGTTAAAAACCCTGAAAATTCCACAAGTAATGCCTTAAAGCAGAACGCTTTTAAGCAACCACCAAAAAAGGCTGATTTTCACTTCAGAAAGGATTTTATTTTAGATACTCCCTTGGAAGGAAATGTAGAAGAATATTATTTTACCGATGGCACACCGGATTATCGAGTGATTAATTCGGAAGAACTTGTTCGTTTTTATGCTTCTGTTTTAAAACGAAAGAATAAATTGAATCCACATTTTAATTCGACTGATGAAAATATATTCTTTAGAAACCAACTAAGTAATTATTTAAATCTAACTAGAGGCTTTCATCTTTCAAGAAATTTTCTTCTACCTGTTTATGGCGTGGAGCAAGTACTTTCAATCTTATCGCGATTGTTGATTAATTCAGCCAATATTGTTTTGGTGGAAGAACTCAGCTATTTTCTCCCTAATATGATATTTAATCAAGCGGGTGCAAAAATGAAAACCATTCCCATAGATGAAAATGGAATGGACGTAGATTTTATTCAAAATAACTTTAAAGCAGGAGAGATTCGTTTTGTTTATATAAATTCTAGGTGTCAATACCCTACCACCGTTAACCTTTCTGATAAACGAAAATCTCAGTTATTAAAATTAGCAGAAGAATATAATTTCATCATAATTGAAGATGACACCGATTTTGAATTTTCAATGGAGAAAAGTAAAAGAGATACGCTTTTTGCTAAAAACGGTGGAAATCGTGTGATATATATGGGTAGTTTCGGGAAGTTTTTACACCCTGGATTTCAAATGAATTTCATAATCGGACCACAAGATTTACTTAAAGAAGGAGCGAAATACCTAAATGTCTTTGGAAAAAGCGATTTAATGAAGCAAAAAGCCTTAGGGGAAATCATTCATCAGGGTGACATTCACAGATATCAAAGAAAATCTAAAAAGCTACTTACGGAAAGAAAAGAATTATTTGCAAACCTTTTAGCTTACCACTTCGGGAATAAAATTGAATTTAAAATTCCGGAGTCCGGTTTAGCCTTTTGGATTGAGTTTATAGAAAACATTTCACTTGTTTTATTACAGAAAAAAGCACGAAAAAAAGGCTTGTTAATTCCAAGTGTTTGTCTCTACCAAAATCGTGATTTAACAGCTCTAAGGTTGTCTTTTGCACATTTAAACGAATATGAAATTGAAAAGACATTACTAATTCTCAAAGATGCTTTTTACGAGGTTTCTATCTCTAAAATAGAACTTTAGTTTACTTCCTTAATTGCTTATTTTTTATTGAAAATAGGCTTTAAACATTAAACCTTACATTTACTAGAATTTAATACTCATTATTGCAGCTCTGAATGTCTAAACTTCCAAAACAACATAAATTCCTAGACTTATCCGACTATGGACGCCCGATAGCTAAAGCCATTGCCAACGCTTTAAAAAACACTTCTTTTACTCCAATTCATGTGACTATAAGTTTTATAATCGCTGGCCTTTTTGGGGTGTATTGCGTTGTTAAAGGCTATTATTGGTTGGCTGCTTTCTTTCTGATTTTAAAATCAATTTTAGATGCTGCAGATGGAGAGTTAGCTCGAGTAAAAGAAAAGCCTTCATATACTGGCCGATATTTAGATTCTGTAGCCGATATTATATTAAACGCTATAATATTTACAGCTATCGCTTATATTAGTAATACCGCTTGGTATATTGGTGTTCTAGCTTTTTTAGGTTTACAATTACAAGGCACTCTTTACAATTATTACTACGTTATTCTACGGAATAAACTTGATGGAGATAGTACTAGCCGAGTTTTTGAAAATAAAACGCCTATTGCCTTAGAAGGAGAGAAGCAGAAACATGTAAACATTCTCTTCGCTTTATATAAATTCTGCTATGGCGTCTTTGATAAAATAATTTATGCTCTGGACAGAAAAGCGAGTCAGAGTAAAACATTTCCAAATTGGTTTATGACGGCGATTTCAACCTTCGGTCTCGGTTTTCAATTATTTTTAATAGCAGTAATGTTAATTTTAAATCTTAAAGAGTTTATTCTCCCATTCTTTTTAGCTTATACTGTTATGGTATTTGTTTTTATCGCAATTAGAAAACAGTTTTATTAAGCCGAATGTTTTTGAGGATTAAGATTTAGGGTAATAAAAACTCGTGGTATTTGAAAGATTTTGAAGCTTAATAACAAGGTATTCATCATTATTGTATAAATTTTGGAAGTAGAATCTAATTCTTTTCGTGTTTTTTTAAGACCTTTACTATTAAGCAATTCACTAACAAAATTTTTTATAACCAATATAAATTTTCATCGACTCAATCAGTAACCTAAAAAAATAGCAAAATGACGTTTTCATTTCTTTTTAGTGTTATACAAACCACTGAAAAAGTACTTACAGGCATAGGAGAGGAGCCAGACTTTTCGTTTAGTCCGGATTTTCTATTTAAAGTTCTGTTAGCCATTGTTGCAGGGCTTTTAATAGGTTTAGAACGAGAATTTAAAGGGAAAGATGCTGGCTTAAAAACCAATATGCTTGTTGCGGTAGGTGCTTGTGCTTTTGTTATCCTATCCTTGGAATATCAAGGAGGGAAGTTTATAGATCTCACTCGAGTGCTAAGTCAGGTGGTAACTGGGATTGGCTTTTTAGGTGCAGGAGTAATTCTCAAAAAAGGAGGAACAGTACAAGGTTTAACTACAGCTGCCACAATCTGGTGTAGCGCAGCCGCAGGGTGTTTAGCTGCCTTATACTTGGTAACCGATCTGATTTTATTTACCGTTGCAGTACTTCTGGTAAACCTTGTTTTTGGAGTTATTGGAAAAAAAGTAGGTTGAACTTGCCTTCAAAAATCATTGTCGATTTGAAGACAATCAACCTATAATTATGTGAGTATTCTCCTTATTGCTGCATAAACTCACTTTATATTTTAAAAAAACTTAATCCTTTTTATAAGGTGATTTCTTTATGTTTTCAGTTTCACTATAGCCAGCAGGGTCGTTAGATTCTGGAACATCTTTAGCATCACCTTTTTCTGGTTTTTTTACGGTATCAGGTTTTGAATTTGGTTCAGCAGGAGAGTCTTGCTTTTCTATATCTTGTTCATTTTTAACTTTTGGGTCAAGCATTGGCGTTTTCTTCTTCATAATACAGATATTTAATAGATTAATAATTGCTTCAGTTACTGTCAATCAAATTTCTTTAGATGAAAATTGAAAGATTTATTGACTCGCCAAACTATTAAAACTTTTGCGTTTTCCGATATTAGCTAACATAATTTAACACCGATAAAGTGGAGATAGTTAATTTGTTAACTTTTAAAAATGAATAATTTATCTTGATACGGAACATTAATCATGAGCAGTTAGAAAGCTTCTATCTCGAACAACCCTTTTCTTCCAATAGCCTGTTTTGAAATAACTGAAAGCAACAATACCTGCTATTAGGTTTGAAATAGGGAAGGACCACCAAATACCTTCGGGGCCCATTTCCAATGTATATGAAAGCAAATAAGCTAATGGGAAACGCACCAACCACAAACTCATTATAGAAATAAACATGGATGCCTTTGTAAATCCTGCACCGTTAAAAGTACCGTTCATTACCTGCTGTAGTCCGAGAAAGCCAAAACTCAGCGACATTATTTTTATAAATAAAGTTCCATCCTGAATTACCTGTGGATCTTCTGGAATAAAGAAGGTTGTTAAAGGTTCGGCAACCAAAAACATTAATAATCCTAACCCAGTAAAGCCAAAGAAAGATACTTTAGCACTTAAAACAGCGGCTTTTTCAGCACGTTTTATCTTTAAAGCTCCAATGTTTTGTCCCACCAAAGAGGTAGTTGCTATTCCTAGTCCGAGGGCAGGAATTACAATAAAACTCAACATACGAGCACCAATTCCGTAGGCGGCTACTATATCACTTCCAAAACTTGTAACAATCACCATCATAAACGTCATCCCCAAAGCACGAGTAGATTGTTCTATACTTGCTGGAAAACCTATATTAAAAGTTCTTTTTAAGTTCTCCATATTAAAGTACATAGACGAGAGCGAAATTTTAATTCCGTGCTTCCCTCTAAAAAGAATAACTAAACCGATAATAGAAGCAATAGCCTGAGTGGCTACACTTGCCACAGCTGCTCCTGCTACGCCATATCCAGGCACAAACCCATAGCCATATATGAATAGCGGGTCTAAAACAGCGTTGAGTATTACAGTAAATAAAACAATATATACAGGTAGCATTACATTCCCAATTCCCCGCATTAGTGATTGGAAAATGAAGAACAGGAATAGAAAAACAAAACCTAAGGAGGAAACTTTAAAATACTGTATAGAGTCGTCTATAATATCAGGACCAGCACCAATTAATTGCATTAAGGGAGCTGAAGCAAAATAACTGATAATCGCTAATACAATAGAAGTTAGAAAAATAAGAAAAACACTCTGAGATGAACTAAAATCTACCTGCTGTTGATTTTCGGCACCTTTGTACCGCGCTACCAAAACAGTTCCAGCCAAGGTAAGTCCTGCACCTAACGATAGTACTAAGAAAAGCAATGGAAAACTTAAACTCACAGCCGCAACTGCATCGGCCCCTAATCGTCCTAACCAAAAGGTGTCAATAAGCTGATAAGCAGATTGAAGAATATTGGCGAAAATTATGGGCAGAGCTAAGCTTATAAGAGAGCTAAGAATTCTCCCTTCTGTAAACTTATTTTTTTATTAGGAGTCATTACGGCAAAATTGTAACAACCTTTCCGAAATAATACCTAAATAACTCTTAATACTCATAAGATTATAGATTACAATACGAAATAAGCTTGTTTACATTTTCAGGGTATTCATTTATTGAAGAAGTAGTAAGGAATTCAAAGCTGATTTTTTTTTGATATTTGATTTTTTGTAAATATGATTTATACAGTTACTTCTGGATAAAGACTTATTATATATTATGTTTAAACTCCCGTTAGCAATAATTCTAATCACTAAACGAGTTCGCTATCAGCGTACATAATTCCGCTATTCTTTTCCATCGTAAACATCTGGGCTATTTCTGCTTACAAAATGATATCGGTCGTCGATTAAGATTTCTAAAATCCATTCTTCTCCGTCAAAAATCATGTTTGGGTCGTGAGTTTCAATATTCCAAAAATCAATTTTATCGACTTTTTCTATGATTTGTTCCCATTTTTCCAAATCTACCTTCTTTGTTTTGTGTTTAATTCTCCTACCTGCTTTATAACCACCAAGTCCTCTTGTTTTATTGTAGGTTATTTTTACCACCTCATCGTCCTTCTCTAATCTATATGAATAAGGGTTGGACCAAGTGCCTAAATGCGTGAATCTTATAACCTTTTTCTTTTTATTCTTCTTGGTATGTAAGATTGGTTCCCCAAGACTATTAAGGTGTTTTGAGTACCACTGATTAGTAAATTCACTAAGAGAATCGTTAGGCCCTGTGGAATTCCACAGATTGATTTCTCCAGATTCTTTTTGTTTCTCCTTAAACTTCACTTCATCATATGTGGGAAAGTAGTAAGAACCAAATTTGATAGGCTCATATTTAATGTCAGGATATATTATTCTACAGCTAGAAAGCAAAAAGAGAATTATTGAATATTTTAAAATGGAATTTTTCATTCAAATCATGGGATGCGTGCAATACAATCGCGCAGCAGCGCGGTATTAATAGTGGTTATTTATATAATTCCGACACTTTATTTAAGTCCGTTGAATTATTTATTTCGTAAAAGTAATTTAACTGCCACTTTTGAGTTTTTTTAGCTTGCTTATTTTCTGCTTTGTCCCATTTAGGATAAACTCTAAACCCTCTTTTTCCGTCTTTTAGTTTTGTTGCTATTATTCCTTTATTAATTAATTCAGATTTTGGAAATACAAATTGCCCAAGATTATTTTCCGAATTTACATTTATTACATAATAGTCAATCTCGTCATTTTCGTTAAAAGGTTCTGTTATTCCATCATTATTTCGTTTCCAGAAAGTTACAAATTGTCCAATTTTTTTAGGTGTAACTTTAGAACTTCTACAAATAATATTCATTCCGTTAAGTTTGAATTGGCAAGCATCATATTCTTTTCCTTCTGGTTCTTTTTTTAAGTCCGAAATTTGAAGAGAACATTGGGCGTATATTTCTCTATCAATCTTTTTTAAATTGCTGTTCATTTTAATGTTCTCTCTATTTATTTGTATGGGATTGTTGGGTTTTATTGGGGTATGGTTTGGTAAATGCTAAGTCAGAATTTCGTGATGATGCTCTCGAAAGTTTCGGTTCTTAGGTAGCGGTGGTTTATGGCTAAATGATTTCACGGTGTTTTACTAATATGTATGAACATGGAATTGGGAGGGAACGCGATGCAATCGTGCACTAGCGAGGTAAGTAAGCAGAGAACGTTAAGGTAGCCCGTTTATATCGATTTTTCGTAAGCCTCTTTAATCCATTTTTTTAGTTCACGGTCGATTTCTTTCAGTTCCGATATCTTTACTCTATGGGTACACATAGTTCCAAAAGGCCCGGAGTCCTCAAGTCTTTCAGTGGTAGGTTTGTCTTTTAATTTAAAACCTAAATCAATTCTAGTTTTAGTAGCAGGTTTAATTAAAACAAATTGTCTTTTCCGTATAATACTTACACTTCCTTTTTTTGGAGTTATAGTCACATCATCCCCTAATGATTTAATGTATGTAATGAGTTCCTTATAAATTGGAATTAAATTTTCTTTACCCTTATATTGATTTTCAATAAGGTCTTCGGAAGGAGTATTTTCATCCTTAGAAAGCGTTACAATAGTATTGGCAAATCCGTGAGTAACATTATGCTCAGTTTTTAGATATTTTACACCTTCTGAATGTTTGGTAAAGGATTTTTCTTTCAAGATTGCTTTCCATTCGCTTAATGATTTTCCTGTTTTTTCAGGCATATTGTCAATCATTGTTTTGAGAGCTTTGTCCATAGGAATAATGTTTTATGTTCTTCGGATTTTAGTGGGTCACGCTTTCCGGTAAGAGTGATAGCATGATTCTGCTACTAATTTAACCAATTCAAACCAAATAGACACGAGCGAAGTGGGCTGTATGAATCAAAAACTTGCGTCCCGATAACTACACATATTTTTAAGTAAGCTACAATAGACGATTAATTAGGCATGGTGTTGGCGCGTCACCTTTATTTTTTTACCAACTCAAACAAAAACTATTTTCACCATCATCTCGAGAAATTTCCATTGAACCTGCTTCTGCTCCATAGGTCCAATGTCCTGCGAAATTCAGTTTTATAGGGTCAGAGTTTTTAGTTACCGTTACATTGCTTATTTTCCAAATTCGCGTCGATTCGTATCCTTTAGTGTTGCGTGTATCAGTGTCTAAAGTCCATTTAATAATTCCGTTTTCTTTTAAAGTCAGCGTTGGTGAGAGCGAGTCTGTTCGATTGTCCAAAATTAAGACTCCATTATTTTTCAATTCAAAGATTTCCGAATTTTCCGAAATTTTTGATTGCTTAATTAGGACTGCATTAAATGGTCCGTCATCCATTCCGCAACCACTCACAAAAGTATACATTACATAACCTACAAAACCTATGTATCCAATGATTCCAATTCCAAGAATCGAAAACGTCCAAATTAATATTTTTTTTGTGGTTTTTTTCATTTTAAATGCATGCCGACACTTAAGCTATTAATCGGGGGTGGTTAAGTAATTAAATTAACAACAATTGTCCAACCATAAAAAATTGCGTCCCTAAGGCTTTTGAGATTGGTGAATAGATGAAAACCAATTATTATTTTGCAGAATTCATTTGATTAACTTCTGATAGAGTATAAGGTTTATAATCAATGCCCAAACTTTGGGCGTATTCTTCAACAGTATTTTTAAAACCGATTTGTTGTCTCAAAGTATTTACTGTCGCAGGGTTTTTAATAGGCCAAATTATAACTTTAGAATCTGTCTGTTTTATAGGTGGCCATACAAGAAAAATCCTTTTTCCTTGGCTACCATATAATTGCTCTTCTTCCAAGTTCATTAGTAATCTATCCTTCATCATCGCAACTTTAACGAGGTCTAATTCTCCTTTTTGTCCAGCTTTCTCAATGACAGGAAAATAATCCGCAATTTTACCCGAATGTTGAATAACAAACCACGCAGTTTCATTCTCAGGTTCTCCCACTAAAGATTTCCCCGGGTATCCATATTTGTTGATGATTTTCTCAATTTTTATTAAATTAAGACTGTCGTTTTTTCGAAAAATATCACGTTCGTTTTCTAAAAAATCTGCTTCGCTTATTTCTAATAATTTTAAAAGCTCGGATTTTCTTTTTTCTGTTATATTCCCATTAAATAATTCTCTAAAGCCTTGATCTCTTATTAAAATTGAAGATAATTCAGATTTTAATTCAGGATTAAATTTATCTTTTTCAAGACAAGATGAAAAAATAACAATTATAAGTAATACAAGTTTTTTTACAGTATTCGTTTTAATGTATTGCCTTAGGTAAATATATCAAATAAAAATAACCAACATCTAAAACACAATATATTAAAGCTAACGCTTTGTACCGCCTCGCTTTCTATTAAATAATACTAATTCTTTTTTACTGTTAATATCTTTTAATGTGGATTATTTCCAAATAAATGGAAATAATCCATAATTTTGTATTATTCAATTTATAATTTTAGCTAGTAGGAAATCAATGGAAAAGTCGATTTTACATTTAGATTTAGATACATTCTTTGTTTCGGTAGAGCGGCTTTTAGATAGTCGTTTATTGAAGCGTCCTGTTCTAGTTGGTGGTATTGGTGATAGAGGAGTGGTTGCTGCTTGTAGTTACGAAACTAGAGGATTTGGAATACACTCGGGGATGTCGATGAAAATGGCAAGGCAGCTATGTCCAGAAGCTATTGTGATAAAAGGAAATTCCAGCACCTATATGAAGTATTCAGATATGGTGACCGAGATTATAAAATCTCAAGTTCCCGTTTTTGAAAAAACTAGTGTAGATGAGTTTTATGCAGACTTAACGGGAATGGATCGTTTTTTTGGAAACTATAAATTTTCCAAAGAACTCCGACACACCATTATTAAACAAACAGGCTTGCCAATTTCATTTGGTCTTTCCAAGAATAAAGTAGTTTCTAAAGTAGCTACTGGGGAGGCAAAGCCTAATAACCAAATTAAAATTGATTCTGGTTTTGAGAAAGATTTTTTAGCGCCTCTTTCTGTTCGTAAAATCCCGATGGTGGGAAAAGTTACAAGTCAACAGTTGCGAAACCTGGGAATTCACGAAGTCCGCACCCTTCAGAATATGCCTGTAGAAATGTTGGTTTCGGTGTTGGGTAAAAATGGAAGACTTATTTGGAATAGAGCCAATGGTATTGATAAAACACCCGTAGTTCAATATAGCGAACGAAAATCTATATCTACCGAACGAACGTTTGATAAGGATACTATAGATATTAAAAAACTTGAAGCTAGTCTAACTGCAATGGGAGAGACGCTCGCTTATCAATTGCGGTTGGGCAATAAGCTTACAAGTTGTGTTTCGGTTAAAGTTCGGTATTCAGATTTTAGCACCTATAGCAAACAATTAAAAATTCCTTTTACAAGTGCCGATCATATTTTAATACCGCTTATTCACAGTCTCTTTAATAAAATATACCAAAGGCGAATTTTGGTGAGATTAATTGGTGTTAATTTCTCACATCTTACTGGGGGGCATTATCAAATTAATTTGTTTGATGACGATTTAAAGAATTTGAATCTATACGCATCACTCGATAAAATTAGAAATCGATTTGGCAGCGGGGCCGTAATGAGAGCTTCTACGCTAGATGTAAAATCTATTCGTAGCAATCATAATCCTTTTAATGGCGAACCTCCCTTGTTGTTGGCACATAGAAAGCAATAAATGTATACAAATTGTCACAGTTACTATTCATTACGTTACGGTACCATTTCAGAAACTGAGCTTCTGGAGTTGGCGCAGCAAAATGATATTGACACGTTTGCGCTTACCGATATTAATTCCACTTCTGCTTGCTTGAGTGTGCTTAAAAATGCTTCAGCATATAATATTAAGGTTTCGGTAGGTGTCGATTTTCGAAATGGAATAAATCAGCAATACGTTGTTATTGCTAAAAGCAATTTAGGGTTTCAATATTTAAATGAATATTTAACCGAATACCTACATCAAAAAAAAGAGTTCCCTGATTTATGTCCTAGCCTAAAGGATTGCGCAATTATATATCCATTTGAAAATGTAATGGAGTTGGAAAAAACTTCATTTAAGGAGAATGAATATATAGGGGTGTCTGTTATGGGGTTAAGAAAGCTGAAATTTTCGAAATATCGGAATTATAAAAATTTAATTATTCAACAGACGGTTACATTTCGCGGGCAAAGGGATTATAACGCTCACAGATTATTGCGAGCAATTGGGTTAAACACTTTGTTAAGCAAACTACCTGAAGAAGAACAAGGTTTGAAAACTGATAAGATGTTTTCAAAAGCAGAAATATTAAATCACTTTGAAGAATTTCCTCTTGCAATTGAAAACACGAAGAGACTACTTTCTGAAACAAATGTAGCTTTCAAATTCAATTCGAAAAGAGAGAATCAGAATCAACAGTGCTATTTGGAAGATAAAAATGCTGATTTTAATTTTCTGAGGAAATTGGTTTTTGAGAATCTCGAAAAACGATATCCAAACCCTGATCAAGTTGTTTATGATAGAATTGAAAAGGAGCTCAAAGCTATTAAGGAGATGGATTTTGTATCCTATTTTTTAATTAATTGGGATTTATTGCAATACGCAAAGTCGAAGAATTACCCTTATATAGGTCGTGGAAGTGGTGCTAATAGTGTGATTGCTTATATTATAGAAATCACAAACGTTGACCCGATTGAGCTCGACCTTTACTTTGAACGTTTCATCAACATATATAGGTCCTCGCCTCCCGATTTCGATTTAGATTTTTCCTGGCGTGATAGGGATGATATTACACGATATATCTTTGAGCGATTTCCGAATACTGCATTAATGGGGACTTATGTTACATTTAAATACCGTGCAGTTATACGAGAGCTGGGAAAAGTTTTTGGAATTCCAAAACACGAAATAGATGCATTTCTACAAAGTGGGAAAACGGCTTCAAAAGCGGATGAATATTTTCAACTGATTGTGAAATACGGGAAATTAATAAGTGGGTTTCCAAATTATTTAAGTGTTCACTCCGGAGGGATTTTAATTACGAATAAACCTATCAACTATTTTGCTGCCACATTTATGCCGCCAAAGGGCTTTCAAACAGTTCAGATTGATATGAATATATCTGAAGATGTCGGCATTTTTAAATTTGATATTCTAGCGCAACGAGGACTTTCTAAGATAAAAGAATGTCTGGAAATTATAAAGTACAATCAGCCTGAAGCAGAAGTAGCAGATATAAATCAGGTTTATCAGTTTAAAAATGACCCTAATATCAATGAATTGTTGAAAACTGGAGATTGTATGGGCGTTTTTTATGTTGAGTCTCCTGCCATGCGTGTTTTAATGACCAAGTTGCGAACGCAAGATTATCTAGGTCTTGTAGCTGCAAGCTCGATTATTAGGCCTGGAGTAACCAATGGCGGCATGAAAAATGAATATATAATAAGGCATAAATTCCCTGAAAAACGAAAGAACGGTCATCCTGTTTTATTAGAAATTCTCCACGAAACCTATGGTGTAATGGTTTATCAGGAAGATGTATTAAAAGTAGCGCATTATTTCGCAGGACTGGATTTGGGAGAAGCAGATGTATTGAGAAGAGGGATGAGTGGGAAGTCTAGATCTAAAGAGGAATTTATAGCTGTTGAGAAAAAGTTTAAGAGTAACTGTCTGCAAAAAGGGTATTCTGAAGAACTAACAATGGAGGTTTGGGACCAAGTAAGTGCTTTTGCGGGTTACGCTTTTGCCAAGGGCCATTCGGCATCTTATGCTGTAGAAAGTTATCAGAGCTTGTATTTAAAACGATATTTCCCATTAGAGTTTATGGTTGCCGTACTCAATAATGGCGGTGGATTTTATTCTATTGAAACCTATGTTCAAGAAATTATTTTACAGGGGGGAATTGTAGAAAAACCTTGTATAAATAATAGTTTTTATGAAACAATAATTCAAGGTAAAACCATCTACTTGGGATTTGTGTTAATACGCGATTTGGAGGAAAGGGTAGTGGAGAGGATATTAAAATCGAGACGATTGTATGGCGATTTTGAGGACTTTGATGATTTTATAGATCGTGTGCCTATTGGTATCGAACAATTAATAACATTAATTCGAATAGACTGTTTTAGGTTTACAGGAAAAGACAAGCATCAAATAATGTGGGAAGCTCATCTTAAATCTTCAAAAAACAAGCTTGATGATACTGCATTATTGTTGTTTAAGCCTAAGCAAGTAAATTTTACATTGCCAGAGATACTTAGCAATCATTTGATTGATGCTTACGATGAATTGGAGTTAATAGGTTTTCCATTAAAGGGGTATTTCAATCTAATTCAAAAAGACAACCTGCCTAATTGTTTGGCTAAAGACATTCCTTATAATATAGGGAAGCGTATTTCTATTTTTGGTAAGTTGATTACCGCCAAGCAGACGGGTACCAGTAAAGGTGATATTATGATTTTCGGGACCTTTATCGATTACGAAGGAGTGATTTTTGATACAGTTCACTTTCCTGAAATTGCGCGTAAATATTCTATAAGAACAAACGGGGTGTATTTGATTATTGGAAAGGTAGTAGACGATTTAGACTACTTATCGATAGTTGTTGAAAAAATAAAATTTCAAAACCTTTTACCAGACCCCCGTCAGTCTGGAATTGCAAATTCTGATAAGAATATTACTATTTAATAGTTTTATTATTCTTCTGAATCTTTTATCGCTCCATCCAATTTCCCCTCTCTCTTATCTTTTCGATATTCTCTTTCTTGCGTAGCATTATTTTTCTCAGGATCAACAGGTCGTTGTTCGGGACGGGTATTATTTTCTTTATCATCCATGATTCTAGATTTTAAGTTCTTAATTGTTGAATATCCAAATAATTGAATTCTATTTATGAAATATAAAAATACGAAATAAAGGATGTAAGAACAATTAAGAGGTTAAATTTCCGATTTATAGTACTAACCTGAAATTATTTTTACTAAAAAGATAAAGCGCGAGAGTTTACTATATTCTGAATCCTCTTTAGGTATGGAAATATTTAGATAGCTAATTTCACACTTGAAGAAAGTTTATCATTATCATTAAACAAACTTTGAGGCCTAACCGAAATAAAAATTATTACGCGCTCTATAAAAATTTTGATTTCCTTCTAAGGGAAAGCAGGTACAGGTAGTTAAGAGCTAAAAGATATAATTTTTGTTATATGTTTTTTATGCCTATGAGTTTCCAACTGAAAGTAGAGGCGTTTAATAAATTAAACTGGCTGTTTGATTTTTTTTCATCTATTTAGCTGCCTTATAATAGTAAGTCACAACCATTACTCCTGTTGAATCTATAAGAATTAAGTATTAAAAAATTGTTAGCATATTTTATTATTCCAACTGTGAACGCTAACTTTATAATAGGAAGGTTGTTACCCATAAAATTAATTTGTCAAGCTTGCAAACAATCGGCAAGACAATTGTGGATAAAGTTATAGTGGCGATAAACCTTGCTACCGCATGAAATATTCGTGCTTTGAGAAACAGATAAATTCACAATCCATTATCACGATAAAGACATTCACCTAAAAAGTGAAGTCTAATTAGAAAAGAAAATAGGAATACTACTATTTTAATAATATTACTTAGATACTTTAAAAGGAGAAATTATGAATTCAGGCCAATTAAAAACAACAGACAATCATACAACCATTAGAAATTGGGTTGAAGAGCGAGAAGGTGTACCTGCTATGACAGAAGGAATAGCCAATAAGTCAATGGCAGGGCAAATGTTAAGAATCAATTTTCACGAGAATAAAGAATTTTTAAATAAAATTTCCTGGGATGTTTTTTTTGAAATTTTTGATGAAAATAATTTCCAATTGCTGTATGATGAAAGAATCATCGATGGGAAAAAAAGTAATTACTACCAATTTGTCAAAAAGGGGGAGTTGTAATATTTTTTGCCATCGATTTCAAAACTCAAAAACCCTGTAAACCATATGATTTACAGGGTTTTAGTGTTGTTTGGTGTTTTTTCTTGTCGAGATGACAGGAAGAGAACCCTGTGTGTTACCCATTGATTATCAGCAAGTTAACTCTTTGTGTTTCAGAGGGGTGTCTGATTAGGGTATATATGATTTATTGTGCGTTGAATTGATTTACCTTCATATTCAATTGTAAAGATAAGAACTTTTGTCTAATGTCAGTCATAAGAAATAATGCAGATTAGTTGTTTTTAAGAAAGTCCTTTACTGTCTCAATATTAATACCCGTGAATTCTGCGAACTCATCCACGGTGATAAATTGATGGGGCTGTTTGTCTAAATGCTTTCTGATTTGGTGTAGAAGTAGCCTTCCGTATCGCTCACTTCTTCCAGTGATGCGCTGGACGTCTTTAGGGAATATGCATACTCGATGTGGCTTCATAATAAGTTTTTCATACTCTATCCATACACTATCTATACTCCATCCATACCTCATCTATACCTCAGCTTTATTTAAAATATAGGAATGGTTTACCGGAAATAACGGTAAAAAGGGGTGTGTTCGGAACGGGTGGAGGGTCAAAATCGTGTGGTGAGTTAAAAATACGGTGTTTTGTTGAGAACTTAAAATTTTATAGCAATGGCAAGACAAAGTGGAATTATTAAATTAAAAGGAACTATCGGCGATATTTCCTTTTATAAGACATCGGATGGACACTTAGCTCGAGAAAAGGGCGGTGTGGACAAGAACCGTATTATGAACGATCCTGCTTTTCAGAGAACTCGTGAGAATGGTGCTGAATTTGGACGTGCTGGCAAGGGTGGAAAGCTTGTTAGAAATGCGCTGCGTATTTTGATGCAGAATGCAAAAGACAAACGTGTTACTAGTAGATTAACCAAAGAGATGCTTGTGGTTGTGAAATCGGATACGGTAAATGAGAGGGGGTTACGAACTGTTCAGGATGGAAATCTTGATCTGATTAATGATTTTGATTTTAACATTCGCGGGAAGCTGGGAAACACTTTGTTTTCTCCTTACACTGCAGGTTTTGACCGAGTTACAGGTGAGTTTACTGCGGATTTGGCACCGTTTAGTCCAGTAGTAAGAATAGCGGCTCCAGGGGGAACGACTCATTTTAGAATAATTTCCGGTGCAGCCGAGTTGGATTTTGAAAACGATTTGTTTGTTTTTGATATGGACAGCTCTGGGATTTTGCCATATACGGTACCAGATACGGCTGTATTGAACTTGGTTTCTACACTTACTGCAAACTCAACACTTCCTGTTGTAGGGGTATTAGGCATTGAGTTTTATCAGGAGGTAAATGGTGAAATGTATTCGCTGAAAAACGGAATGTATAACTCTTTGGCTATTGTGCTCACCGATAAGCAGTAGACTATGGAGTTGGTTTTAGAACGTAGTTATCATCAAGAGGGAACCAATGGCTCCCTCTTTTTGAATAATCGGTTTTTGTGTTTTACCATTGAGCTTCCTTGGGTAGATAATCGAAAGATGGAATCTTGTATTCCTGAAGGGGCGTACACACTTGAGAAGAGATATTCAAAGAAGTTTGGTAATCATCTATTGGTTAAGAATGTACCTAATCGGCAGTTGATTTTGTTGCATTCAGCCAATTATGCTAAGAAAGAGCTACGTGGGTGTATTGCACCAGTTTCGGAGTTGGTAGGCATTGGAAGGGGAAGTAATTCCCGTGTGGCGATGCAAAAGGTGCTTTCGTTGTGCCACCAGACCTTTGACCGAAAAGAGGAAGTTGTATTAACCATTAAAAACAGTTTGTATGAACATATTAGATCGATATAAGAAACCTACGCCAAAATTTTTTAAAATTTTGCGCAATGTTGGAATCGCGTTGGGTGCATCTGGAGCTGCAATTTTGACGGCTCCTATCACGCTGCCTGCAACATTAATTTCTATTGCTTCTTATCTAACAGTGGCTGGAACCGTCGTTACAGCGGTGAGTCAGGCGGTGGTGAGTGATGGTGAAGAATTAAAAAATACAGAAAATAATAATTGAGAAGATGTCATTTAAATCGCTTTCAACAATTGTTGGTACTTGTGGTGGTACTTTTTTGGCTACGTGGCCGGTTATTGGGTCGGATGATTTAATTCGAACAGGAATCCTTGCATTTGTTGGTGCGGTAGTTAGTTTTTCGGTTTCGATATCTTTAAAAATTGTTGTTAAAAATTTCTTTTCTGCAAAATTTAAATCGGATGTAAGTTTTCGGAAGAAGAAAAATTCAGATGAGGTTTAGATCTTCATTGTATATATAATCAGAAGCCCAGGGAATTACTCCTGGGCTTTTTCGTTTGATAAATCGTTCAATCTCTATCCAGTTGGTAGGACTGCATCAGTAATAGTTTGTATTGGTTAATGCAGTTTTTTTGGTGCTGAAGAACTTTGATTAATTGCTCCAGTTTTTCAAGGGCTTGGAAGCGGCCGTACCAATGGTGTCCTTCATAATTTAAGATCATTCGTTCCAATAGTGATTGAACTTCGCCAATTCGGATAAATGGAATTACGGACCCGCATAATCTTGTACGAAAGTAGTGCCCAGTGTATAAGATGTTGCAAATCCAATAGAGCTGATGTGCTTGTTTTTCAGACTTTACCGTTATTACAAATGAGTTTGTGAATTCAGAAACACTTGGTTTTCCGGCATTGTTTCCTTTGCTAAGGATGAAGAAATGTGGGGCTTGGTAGGTTTGCCCTGGTCGATGTGTTTTGATTTTGAAAGCTTTCATAATGCATCAATTTTTAATTAAACTTTATTGAGAATCACTTTTCTGCTTTCATTTTTTTCGGAAAAACGAAAAGAAGAAAAGAGAAAGCTTTGGACCAGGAGGGTTGCTAGGGTTGTCAAGGTTTTTGAATGAAAATACTACCCGAAGGGTGGAGATTTTCATAAAAACACAAAGTGCTTGACCTTGATAACCCGTTGTGTGGCTGGTGCGGAGGAAGCAACCCTCCTAACTTTGCTGAATTCTTTTTAAAATTTTCGATATACGATTAAAAAAAAGAGCCCCCTAATAAGGGAGCTCTGTGAGGCAATACTTTACCGATATGAATTGATCTTTACAAACCTTTGTGGATGCTTGTTGGAAATGACATAATTTAGCAAAATGCTTAACCAATTAAGACATCAACGGTTTAGCAGACGAGTAATTAAGTAAACACCCTAACAAATTTCTTCGATAGGGGATTTCATCGTCGCTGTAATTCGTTTCTTCTTAATAAATCGATTATTTCCTTTTTGTTGTAATATCGTCTATTCCCCAAACCATAGCTTGTTAGTTTGCCCTTATTGGTCCAGTTCCAAAGGGTTGATAGATCTACTTTTAATTATTCAGTTGTTTCTGTTCTCGTTAGAAATATATCGTTCTGATTTGTGTTTAATTCGTCGATATAATGTTTGATTTTTTCAAGTAGTTTATCGGCTACTTTGTCGGCTAATTCATCAACTGTAACTTCTGTTATTTCGATTGTTTTTGTTTTCATAGTTTCAGGTTTTATAGGTTTTTAAAGGTATTATAATACGATTAAAAAAAGAGCCCCCTAAAACGGGAGCTCTGTGAGGCAGCACTCTATCCAAAAAATACGCAACGTGTACTCCTTGAAGCCTACGTAATGCGCACCAATAAAGAACGGCTTGCCCGAGGTGCGTATGCCCGCCAGCAACCATCGGCTGCCTAAACGGACTCTAAACAAAAACTTGAACATAATGCCATTTAACACAGGTTCGGTGCGACTGATGCAAGGGATGGATGGAAAAATACTACCTGATAAGGTGGAGATTTTTTCATACAGGCGTAGTGAACCCTTGCAGCTCTCGCATCCGCACGCCTGTAACTTTGCCTTATGTTTGAGTTTTTACTTTTTTCTAATGAAAGGTTAATGCAAAGCCGAATTTAAAGTGTGATTATTGCCTTTATGTAAATGGGGTGAATCTGAAGGGTTCTTGTTTGTAGAAGCCGGATAACAGTATGTTTCTATTAAATCTTGTTTTAGACATTTAACATGTTCATTTTTTCCATTGATGAAAAAACGAACCAAAAAAATCTAGGCTGACGAAAACTTATCTAAATTTTTCATTCGGCACCTAAATTTTAGGAACTCGCTTTAAAGCCTTTTGATCTGGTAAAAGACTTGGATTGCTCAAACAGCCTAAAGTTTTGACGGCGCTCTCATTTCAAATTATTACGATAAATTTTCGATAGGCCAAAAAAGAGGCTTTTATAAAACAACCTTGAAAATTGATAATATTGCATTAGGCAGGTAAACCAAAGCGGAGCTATAGTGGAAGCAAGGAATGGAGAGCAGCGGAATGGATTGCTGGAACTATAATGCGAGCCGCCTGCGAGCGGAGCAAGGGTGCTGGATGCAAAAGAACGAGGGTCGAGGGCGGCAGACAGCTACCGTTTACGGCAGGGCTGGCGCGATTTTTTGCTTCGGCGTTGGGAAAGACAAGGGTAGCGACTGAATGTAGCGAAATGTGCCGGAGCCGGAATGGAGCAATGCTTGATAATATTTATTCAGTTGTTTTTAAGTATTGAGTTTCTGTTTTTTAATTTATTGTTTAGGCATTGCGAAATGAAGGTCCGTAGGCTGTTGTAGTGGAGGGAAGGAGCTACTCTTGTGCGGGATGCCGAAAGTGGCTGAGTTGAGTGAATGAGGCACGAATGAGGGAAACTTAGCGACTGTAGGCAAGTGGATAACTGCAAAAATCGTGACAGCCCGATTAGCCCGCAGCGACACGCAGGCTCGCACAATTATCAAGTGGCGGCAGACCCCCAATTATTAAGTTGTGAGCTAGCGAACCCGCCTGCTATTGGGCAGGCACCTTATTGGGGTTGGGGGGATGGAGTAGCCACGGGTGAGGAAGGAGAGTAGCGTGTGAAGCAAAACAAATAAATAGCACCAACGAGGACGTGTCGCCGCAGTGGTGCTATTTATGGTATCTGCAAGCCTTATGACACGACTGGGTTTTGTTGTGTAGCGTGAGTTTAGTTTATGCCTATTTATAATTTTACGCCTAATTGGTTTGCAGATATGTTTTTGCGGAACAAAGCGGAACGACTGACGAACACCTATTTACCTGCCCTTCCGTGAGGTTAATGGTTTAACTAGGTGTTTTGATGTGTGCTGATGTGAGGGCAAAGGCAAAAAGCATAGGCAATAATTTGATTTTACTTTAATTGAAAGACTAATGTTCATTAAATTATTGCTTATGCTGCGCCTTTCGACTCCGCTCAAGATAAAGTACATCGTAGGCTCTTGCGATTGAAGGAGTGTAGCCTGCGGAACGAGAGAATGAGTAAGTGCCGGAGGTGGGGCGTTTGGTTATTTACAATAGCTTTGTTTCTTTAGTAGAATTCCTATTTTTTGGATGGTATTGTAATAAAATGTTACTTCATTGAGGAATCCCGTAATAAAATTAGGTTTTTTTATGGTAGGTTTGAAGGTGATGTTGTAGTTTACTGAATTGTTCTTAAATAGACGTTTTGGAATTTAAGTGTAATTAGGAAGGAACGCGAGGGGACTCGCGCACTAGCGGGGTAAAGTTCGATATAACGGACGTTTGCGCTGCGCTCAATTCGTTTTAGGGGTTATGTTGCTTGCTATAACCCAATTATCCACTCAGCAAGCTTTAAAAATCGCATTCCCGAGAAATTTCATAAAATTCATGAAATACGGAAATCTTAACCCTGAAACTGAATTTAAAGGAAAATTAGTGTAGTTTTGAGACAGACTGACGTTGTGTGTAATTATGAAAATGACATTAAAGACAATAAATATCATCCTTTTAATACTTTGTTTTAATCCATTATCTGGACAAACAAATGTGCTAATTCCGAATAAAGGAATTGAGGGAATATCTATTGTGATTGACTCATCCAATATTTCGGATGTTATTGAAACGTTTGGAACTGAATATACTTTATCCGAAAAGACTTTGATAACAAACTATCGTTACAACAAAATCGGTTTAACTTTTCAAATTGACCCATATGACAAAAACCAAATTGTTAGGTCAATTTCAGTTGAATCGCCTTTTAAAGCAACAACAGAAAACGGAATTGTACTAAATGAAAGTACAATGAAAGACGTCTGGAATACATACAATGACAAAGGCTGTTTCACATCAAAGACTTATGCTTGGAATACTCAAAATGGAATTTCTTACTATATCAAAAAAGACCCGAATAAAAAAGGATATGATTCAGAAGAGAAAATATTCAAAATAGAAATAAACAATAGTGGCGATTTTGGAATTTCTTCGAGAACAAACTTCGAGTTTAACGATAAACCTGTAAAAGAAAAATTAAACAGTTTGATAGCAATTCTTAAATCGGACAGTTTCAACTTTCAGGAATTGGACAGCTTTTGGAGTAAAGAAAAAGTTACCGAAAATAAACCCTATGGAATTGAAAAACGGATAAGCTTCAATAGAAAGATTGAGAACAATTTAAATCAAGAAACCTCTGAATTATGGCTTGTAGGTAGTTCTTATAACCTAAACATAATTAAATCATCTGATAATGAATTAGTTTATTTAAAACTAACAGACAATAACGAACAAAAAACACTATTTGAAAGAATAGAAAACTCGAACTTTGAGAAAACCGACTTTGATGTTTACACATACGGAACTTTTTGTGGAATTGCAGGAACACCACCAGACAAATGCCAAAAAATGCTTGCCCTAGTTAATAAAAAAGACTTTAAAGAATTAGCAAAATGGTTGCAATCATTAAATCCAGAAATTGCGACCTATGGTTATATCGGACTACAATACCTAGTTCAGAATGAAATTGATATTCCAGAATCTTGGTTTACTAGNATAAATAGCACCAACGAGGACGTGTCGCCGCAGTGGTGCTATTTATGGTATCTGCAAGCCTTATGACACGACTGGGTTTTGTTGTGTAGCGTGAGTTTAGTTTATGCCTATTTATAATTTTACGCCTAATTGGTTTGCAGATATGTTTTTGCGGAACAAAGCGGAACGACTGACGAACACCTATTTACCTGCCCTTCCGTGAGGTTAATGGTTTAACTAGGTGTTTTGATGTGTGCTGATGTGAGGGCAAAGGCAAAAAGCATAGGCAATAATTTGATTTTACTTTAATTGAAAGACTAATGTTCATTAAATTATTGCTTATGCTGCGCCTTTCGACTCCGCTCAAGATAAAGTACATCGTAGGCTCTTGCGATTGAAGGAGTGTAGCCTGCGGAACGAGAGAATGAGTAAGTGCCGGAGGTGGGGCGTTTGGTTATTTACAATAGCTTTGTTTCTTTAGTAGAATTCCTATTTTTTGGATGGTATTGTAATAAAATGTTACTTCATTGAGGAATCCCGTAATAAAATTAGGTTTTTTTATGGTAGGTTTGAAGGTGATGTTGTAGTTTACTGAATTGTTCTTAAATAGACGTTTTGGAATTTAAGTGTAATTAGGAAGGAACGCGAGGGGACTCGCGCACTAGCGGGGTAAAGTTCGATATAACGGACGTTTGCGCTGCGCTCAATTCGTTTTAGGGGTTATGTTGCTTGCTATAACCCAATTATCCACTCAGCAAGCTTTAAAAATCGCATTCCCGAGAAATTTCATAAAATTCATGAAATACGGAAATCTTAACCCTGAAACTGAATTTAAAGGAAAATTAGTGTAGTTTTGAGACAGACTGACGTTGTGTGTAATTATGAAAATGACATTAAAGACAATAAATATCATCCTTTTAATACTTTGTTTTAATCCATTATCTGGACAAACAAATGTGCTAATTCCGAATAAAGGAATTGAGGGAATATCTATTGTGATTGACTCATCCAATATTTCGGATGTTATTGAAACGTTTGGAACTGAATATACTTTATCCGAAAAGACTTTGATAACAAACTATCGTTACAACAAAATCGGTTTAACTTTTCAAATTGACCCATATGACAAAAACCAAATTGTTAGGTCAATTTCAGTTGAATCGCCTTTTAAAGCAACAACAGAAAACGGAATTGTACTAAATGAAAGTACAATGAAAGACGTCTGGAATACATACAATGACAAAGGCTGTTTCACATCAAAGACTTATGCTTGGAATACTCAAAATGGAATTTCTTACTATATCAAAAAAGACCCGAATAAAAAAGGATATGATTCAGAAGAGAAAATATTCAAAATAGAAATAAACAATAGTGGCGATTTTGGAATTTCTTCGAGAACAAACTTCGAGTTTAACGATAAACCTGTAAAAGAAAAATTAAACAGTTTGATAGCAATTCTTAAATCGGACAGTTTCAACTTTCAGGAATTGGACAGCTTTTGGAGTAAAGAAAAAGTTACCGAAAATAAACCCTATGGAATTGAAAAACGGATAAGCTTCAATAGAAAGATTGAGAACAATTTAAATCAAGAAACCTCTGAATTATGGCTTGTAGGTAGTTCTTATAACCTAAACATAATTAAATCATCTGATAATGAATTAGTTTATTTAAAACTAACAGACAATAACGAACAAAAAACACTATTTGAAAGAATAGAAAACTCGAACTTTGAGAAAACCGACTTTGATGTTTACACATACGGAACTTTTTGTGGAATTGCAGGAACACCACCAGACAAATGCCAAAAAATGCTTGCCCTAGTTAATAAAAAAGACTTTAAAGAATTAGCAAAATGGTTGCAATCATTAAATCCAGAAATTGCGACCTATGGTTATATCGGACTACAATACCTAGTTCAGAATGAAATTGATATTCCAGAATCTTGGTTTACTAGAATGAGTGAATTAAATAAATCTGAAATTCAACTCAATACTTGTGAAGGCTGTATTTATGGAGTAACAGAAAAAATTAAAGACGTATTAAAAGAAGATAATTTAAAACAAATATATCGTTCGTTTCAACAAAGCGGATGGATAAAATAACTACACACAATAACTAAGCATTCGTGTGGTGGGTACGACCCAACATGAATGTCCCGCACCTGCGGGATTGACTGAACCGGTGTATGTCGGTTTGCCCTTATGGGGATTGGTCTAGTTTGGGATGGGTTTTCAGGAGTCGGTTTTCCCTGATTTGGGGTCGTTGACTGCAATTTTTGATGTGGCCGCTTACCTTTCTATATTAAATTGAGTTACCGAAAATATTATGTTATTTCCTGCAGTGCGCACATTGGCAAATAGCATTGGCAATAATTTGATATTGCTTTAATGGAAAGAGTTTCTGTTTATTAAATTATTGCTTATGTTTCGTCTTTCGACTTCGCTCAAGGTAAACTACACCGTGGGCTCTTGCGATTGGAGGAGTGTAGCCTGCGGTACGAAAGAATGAGTAAGTGCAGAAGGTGGGGTGTTTAAATCGATAATGAGAATTTGTGTTGGATGAGGAAAGAACGCGAGGGGACTCGCGCACTAGCGGGGTTTGATATTATTGCAGATTTACAATTTTAGTGTTTTAGATTATTATAAAGTTCAGTTTTTATAAACATACAGGTTTTTATATTTAAGGATTTAATTACAAGGCCAAATTTCACGATTTGGCTTTTGTTTTTACTATTATTTTTTTGTCATATACTCTTGCCATTTTACCAGGACAAATTTTTCTACCCCATGTTCTGATTTCTTTAGAAAGCCATATTCATATATAAATAAATAGACGTCTTGGTTTTTGTTTTTCCAATAGTGGGTAAAGAAATTGGGGTTAAATCCTTTATTTATTAATATTTCACTTCTTACGGTTGCTTTTCCTGCTCGATTGAAGTTTTTTAAAATGCTTCGGTTTGTTTTTAGTTGTTTATCTACTTTGGTATAGAAATTTGGTTTTTCTTCTATTGATTTTTGGTAGTGATAGGAGCTTTTACAATAGGTGTCGCAGAACTTTTTATCTGATCGACCAGACAAAAGTTTGTTGCATGATTTGCATTTTTTTTGTTTTTGCATGGCTATTGGATGTTTATCTGATTGTTATACGTTTATTATACGCTTAATATACGGTTAAAATGTTGATTATTAGTATTATTGGTTATGGATTTTAAAAAGCATATTACTTTAAGGCACTTATTGCTAGATAATAAGAAATATATTGGTTTGCAGTTTTATTCGGATAAGGTATTGAATGCATTGATACGGGAGTTGCCGGGTTTACAATGGTCTGAGGAGTATAGCATGTATTATATAGTTAATAATTCTAATAATCTTACTAGTATTTTTACTGTTTTTAAGGGTGTTGCTTGGGTTAATGGCAAGTATTTTTTTGGGTCTAATAGATCTAAGAATTTGGATGAAGAGTTTGATGTTTCTTGGTATAAGAAAAGAGCTTTGCCTGATGATTATAGGGCTTGTCCGCCTTGCTATTTACAGAAGCTAGAATTAAAAAAGTATGCAAACAATACGGTGAAGGCTTATGTGTCTTGTTTTGAGCGTTTTATTAATTATTATAAAGGTAAAGAAATAGATACTTTGAATGAGTTTGATATACGAAGGTATATTCAAATGTTAATACAGAAGCGTCATTCTACCTCTTATATTAACCAGGCTATTAACAGTATTAAGTTTTATTATGAAATTGTTTTGGGTATGCCTAATAGGTTTTATGAAATAGAGCGACCTAGGAAAGAAAAGAAGTTACCTGTTGTTTTGTCTAAGGAGGATGTGTTTCGTGTTATAGCCTCGACTAATAATTTAAAACATAAGTGTATAGTGAGTTTACTTTATTCGGCTGGATTAAGGCGTAGTGAGCTTTTGAATTTGAGGCCTGAGAATATTGATAGCAAGCGAATGGTGATACGTGTTGTTGGTGCTAAGGGTAATAAGGATAGGTATACATTGTTGTCTAAAAAGTTGTTGGTGGATTTAAGGTTGTATTATAAGGAGTACCAACCTAAGGAGTATTTATTTGAGGGAATGAAGGGTCGTAAATACCATGCGAATAGTGTTTTTAAAATAGTGAGTAGTGCAGGGGAGCGGGCAGGTATTCTAGTTAAGGTTTCGCCACATGTATTGCGTCATAGTTTTGCTACACATTTATTGGAGTCTGGTACAGATTTAAGATATATTCAGATGTTATTAGGTCATAATTCTACTAAAACGACAGAAATTTACACACATGTAGCCACAAATAATTTTGATACAATAATAAATCCGTTAGATTTGTAGGTATGATGGATATAAACTCCCTATGGGAGTTTATCCAATTGTTGTGTGCAATAACCCTTACTTGCTAGGTTATTTAAAAAATCAGTAAAGCGCGCGAATTTGGAAGGAAAATAATCAGTATTTTATGGTAGGACTGGTTGCAAACCAGGGCCATCAAGTT
>NZ_JACJVM010000031.1:0-6454 GCF_014212065.1 Aequorivita sp. 609
ACACTATATAAAAACAATGCTAAAACCTGTCTTGAATCGAAATTCCGTGCTCGCTTGCTCAGCGGATTGTCCTGCGGACAATCACGCTCGCCCGCTCGCACAGTTTTTATACGGGACGTTGCCAGTAATGTTGAGAAACATCGTAATCCAAGATTATTTACTCATTCAAATTAACTGTTAACTCATTTCTATTATTCTAATTCTGGAAATGTAATTAGTTTAGAGAAAACGAAAAAAATGAAAAAACTCTTATTTATATTCTTACTAATATTTATTCATCTAACTGCAAAAGCCGATAGTTGGAAAGACCCAAGTTGGAAAAAAATGATAACTGAATCAGATGCTATTGCGCTTGTTGAATATGTAAGTAATGGCGATTTTAGAGCGCAAGCAAAAATTCTAAAAATCTATAAAGGAAAAGTCAATTCGGATATAATCTGGATTTCAGGTTTTAGTAATCGTTATGGTCCGATTGACAAAATGAAAATTGGAGATAAATTCATTGTTTTTTTAAATAAGAATAAGCCTTCAAAAAGAAATCTTGAATATTGGGAAGAACAAATAAAAGAAGACAAAGAACTTATAACATATGTAAATGCTCTAAAAAACAACAATGCTTACTATGTTTGGACACCAACATCAGGAGACTTAAAAGTTAAGTCAAAAAAAGTACAATATGACTTGATACAAACTACATTTTATGATAATCAAAAATTCTATTCACTTAAAGAATTTGAAGAGTTTTTAAATTCATTTAATAGTAAAAAAAAGAGTTTTCATAATTATCTATTATCCGAACTTTCCGATAATTTATCTAATGATAAAACATCACAAGTTCTGATGATGCTATATCTAACATCATATAAAAAATATGATTCTATTTACGAAGATATTTATAAAACCGATTTAGATAATTCACTTTATGCTTTAGCTAAACTATTGGGTAATATAAAAGGTAATTCCTCAAGAGATTTGTTAGTTAAACTATTGGATAACAAAAATAGCATCGTACAAGGAGAAGCTGTTAGGCAACTATCAAGCGAAGGTTCTGACTTTATCGGTCCAATATTACTATCAAAACTCTCAAAGGCTGGAGAAGATGGTATTTATCCTCAAAACTTAATGGATCCTGTTCAAAATAGTGTTGACGGAGGAAAAATTGAAATTATAAAAACTTTGGGAGAATTAGAATACAAACCAGCAATTCCAAAATTACTGCCATTACTAAACACCGATAATGAATACTTGTTTATGACAACATTCAATGTTCTCAATAAATTAGGAACTAAAGATTATATACCTTACCTAAATAGTCATTTAGAAAAGGGAACAAATGACTTAATTTATGAAATATGTGATTTAATAACTGAAAATGACTTAACAGAATGTATTCCATCATTAATGTCATATATTTCAAATCACGACAAAACTGTTCACCCTAGCAAGGAGTTTACAATTTCTTGGTGTTGTGGACTTTCCAATTTTGACAATCAAGAAGTCAGACAATTTCTCATCTCAGATTTTAAGAAAGTAATGAAAATGAAAAGAGGTGAAAGTATTGACAATAAAAAAGACTGGCTTCAAGAATACATTTCATCATTCAATCAATTAAAAATGATAGAGGTAAAATCACTTGTCTATGATGCAATGTTTGAATATTATGGTTTCAATTCAAAATTCAGGAAAGACAACCTTCTTTTTGATAAGAAACAAAAGGTTGAGAACGAATTTAGAAAACAAATCTCATCAATGGAAAAAGATTCAGATATTAAAAGAATTGAATTTTTGTTACAAATCGACTCAAAAACTGATGCAATTATTGACTATTCGTTGAATGTAATAATAAACTCTAAAAAAGACGAGTGGAAAGAAATTGAACCGACTTTTAATTCTGTTCGAGATAAATTAATTGAACAAGGTTATAACAAAGAGAATATAAGACTTACAACAGGTTATATGGTTCAAAATTTAGGAGGTAGTGAACCTTTAGAATTTAAAGATGGACTAATGACAGAATTTCTAAAGTATATTTCAGCTAATCCCGACAAAGAGGATTTGATTTTTTTACAAAAGCTATCTGAATTTGAATATGCAAAAACGGATTATGAAAAGAGGAAGTTAAAAACAGCAATTGAGAGTTGTAAATCAAACCTAAACTAAAAAACACTACTGGCAATAACTAAGCATTCGTGTGGTGGGTACGACCCAACATGAATGCAGTGTTGACTGAACCGGTGTATGTCGGTTTGTCCTTATGGGGATTGGTCTAGTTTGGGATGGGTTTTCAGGAGTCGGTTTTCCCTGATTTGGTATTGTTTACCTCAATTTTTGCTAAGGAATTATAGCGCTCTGTACATTTTGTAGTTTTTCTCCACTGTTTTTCAGGTTTGTTTGGTCGTTTACTTTCATTTTGGCCATAGGAGTCCCATTACGTTAGGATTCACGTTTTTTTATATAGGTCTGTTTAACTGTTTTTTGATTTGCTCTTGCCAGTGTAGCGGTGGCCCACGGGCTGTAAAAGTCGCAAAAGATAGCCGTGGCTTCGGCAGATGTCGGCTTGTTGACCCTTGCCTACAACCTTAAACGACTCTTTAATCTCGGTGTAAAGTTCCATATAACGGCCGTTTGCGCTGCGCTCAATTCGTTTTTAGGGGTTATATTGCTTGCTATAACCCAATTATCCACTCAGCAAGCTTTAAAAATCGCATTCCCGAGAAATTTCATAAAATTCATGAAATACGGAAATCTTAACCCTGAAACTGAATTTAAAGGAAAATTAGTGTAGTTTTGAGACAGACTGACGTTGTGTGCAATACGAATGAAGACCTTTACATTTTACATATTGACCCTTTTTACGACTTTGGTTTTTGCTCAAAAGCCAACTGAATTAAATTGGACTTTTAATGACTTCATTGAAAATGATTTAAACAAGGTTTCTAAATATTCGATTCCATTGAGAAAAAATGGAAAAATAAAAAGAAAAGATAGCACATTGTTATTTTCCAAAGAGGTTGATATAGATAACAAAACAGTATTCGGAATTAAAAGTAATTTAGTTGTTGTTACTCACGTTGGCACTCATTTAACTTGGAATAAGTTTAAAAACTATTATGACAAAAATGGTTTAATCATTAAAGAAACAATGTCACCTTTAGAAATTGAGAAAACAAAAGAATTTGGATTCATAGGGTACATAGAAAGTGTAGGAGAAACAATTTACGAATATGATTTAAACCAAAACCTTAAACGACTCTTTAATCTCGGTGTAAAGTTCCATATAACGGCCGTTTGCGCTGCGCTCAATTCGTTTTTAGGGGTTATATTGCTTGCTATAACCCAATTATCCACTCAGCAAGCTTTAAAAATCGCATTCCCGAGAAATTTCATAAAATTCATGAAATACGGAAATCTTAACCCTGAAACTGAATTTAAAGGAAAATTAGTGTAGTTTTGAGACAGACTGACGTTGTGTGCAATACGAATGAAGACCTTTACATTTTACATATTGACCCTTTTTACGACTTTGGTTTTTGCTCAAAAGCCAACTGAATTAAATTGGACTTTTAATGACTTCATTGAAAATGATTTAAACAAGGTTTCTAAATATTCGATTCCATTGAGAAAAAATGGAAAAATAAAAAGAAAAGATAGCACATTGTTATTTTCCAAAGAGGTTGATATAGATAACAAAACAGTATTCGGAATTAAAAGTAATTTAGTTGTTGTTACTCACGTTGGCACTCATTTAACTTGGAATAAGTTTAAAAACTATTATGACAAAAATGGTTTAATCATTAAAGAAACAATGTCACCTTTAGAAATTGAGAAAACAAAAGAATTTGGATTCATAGGGTACATAGAAAGTGTAGGAGAAACAATTTACGAATATGATTTAAACCAAAACCTTAAACGAAAGGAATATCGAACTACAAATAATCATTACTCTATTTACAAAGAAACAAAAGACACCACTCATACAAAATCAATATATAGACCAAAGATTTATGAATATGTTTATAATTCAAATAATCAAGAGCTTAAACAATTTCATATAGTGGATAGTACACGATATTTAAATATAGAGTGGAAATACGATGAAGTAAAAAGACTTATTGAATGGATTTCTTACACAAGAGAAAATAAATTACATACCAAAAGATATTACTATTACGATAATCAAAATCGCTTAAAAAAACAGATTGACTCAACAGGTTGGTATGTTTACAATAAACCAATTTGGAAATCAACGAAAACTTATGAATATGGTTTAAATAAAACAACAGAAACCATAAACAACAATACCGAATCAACGTTTGGTGCATATTACAAGCAAGAAACCACAGTTTTAGATACTGATAAAAATGTAATAAGTGAATGTAAAATAGCAAATGACCAAAAAGAATGTTCCGATTACTCGTATAAATGGAAAAACGGAAAATTAATTGAGAAAACAGAAACAAAATCAAACGGAGAAATTATCAAGCAAAAATTCGAATACAATCAACGGAATTTAATAACCGAAAAATCTGAATATCGAAATGGAAAGCGAACTGAATTAATAAGATATTACTTTGAATAAAAAAAGTACTGCACACAACAATGTATAACCGCAATTACGGCGGATTCGACTACGCCCGAATCCACTCGGAATTGCTAACGCCAGTTCTTAACCGAAAATTATTAACTTTAATCCCGTAACTGACGGTTATACGAAACGTTGGCAACAATATGAAAAAAACTGTTCTACATATAATAATTCTTCTAACTGTATTCAGTTATGATAGCTATTCACAAAAAAAGAAAAGTGAAACAGCGGAATCAATTCGAACTGAAAAAATTGATACAATTATAAAGTATCGTGAAAACGGCACAAAAGATTTTTTAGTACAAACCGTAAATGGACTAAAAAATGGAAACGGACTTCTATTTGACCTAAACGAAAATATTATCGGATTTAGACATTACGAAAATGATACGCTAAATGGTTACGGAATTTTGCTTAATGAAAATAATTTTCGCCCAAAATACCTTTACGAAGCAAATAAAGGAAAGCGAGATGGAGTTCTTATATCATTTTATGACAACGGAAAAATAAAAAAGTTTCGTAGTGCAGATACATTTAGCGATAGCCAAATTTTAAGATTTCACGAAAATGGAGTAATAAGAGAAATTGGACAAACGAAAAGTGGAAGAGCACATGGAATTTATTTATACTTTGACGAAAACGGAATATTAGAAAAAAAAGTGAAGTACGAAAATGGCAATATTGTAAAATAAATACTGTTGCCAACATCGGCTATAAGCCATAGCTTTTTATAGCCTACTCGGAAAATCCTACGGATTTTCCTACCGCTTGAGAATTTTTGGTAACTTAGTCGCAAAACAACGCTACGGCGCATAGCCATAACCGTTAGGCAACATAGAAAAAAAGACATGAAACATATTGAACCAACCGTATACTCAAAATCATTTACCTGTCCTCATTGTGGCACAATATCAAAACAAGATTGGTGGAGTGTCCATTGGAATAAAGCATCCTACGGTGGGTCGGATAATGATATTCGAGTAGGGACTTGTCAGCATTGCGAACAAAGTACTATTTGGATTCGAGAGAAAATGTATTATCCAGAAACTGGAAATGCACCATTCCCTAATACGGAAATGCCTGAATCAGTATTAAAACTATACAAAGAAGCAACTGCAATACACACTAAATCCTCTAGAGGTGCAGCAGCTCTTTTGAGACTATCAATTCAAATATTGTGTAAGGAACTCGGGGAGTCTGGAAATAATATAAATCAAGACATATCAAACTTAGTCTCGAAAGGACTTCCTGAAATTGTTCAACAATCATTGGATATCGTTAGAGTTACAGGAAATGACGCTGTTCATCCAGGACAAATTGACACTGATAACCCAGAAACGGTTGGAAAGCTATTTGAATTAGTAAATATTATCGTTGAGTACATGATTGCTTTACCCAAAAAAGTTAGTGGAATTTACACTAGTCTACCTCAAGGCAAAACAGATGCAATTAAAAATAGAGATAACAAATAAAACTTTTTGAAAATGGATATAGAAAAATGTCAATCATGTTCGAAACCGTTTAAAGTATGGGAACATAATTTACCTATGCCAGGAACGAAAGAAAAAGAACCTATAACTTGTCCATACTGTGGACATACAATTCAAAGAACTTCCAACGGTTGGTGGAATACAGCTGCTTTAACTGAAGAACAACAAAAAGAATTTGAAGAAGGCGAAAACTAAATACGTTGCCTAACAAAACCTATGAGCAATAGCGCCCTGCGGGACGCTACTGCTCATAGCTAAACCGTTGTGCTTCATGCAAAAACAAATAATATGACTGACTATCAACAAACTGAGGAATTTAAAAGAAGAGAAAAGGAAAGTGAAGATGTTCAGGCTATTCTGACTACTTGGAATCCTTTAG
>NZ_JACJVM010000032.1:0-60362 GCF_014212065.1 Aequorivita sp. 609
TACCTGATTTTACTAATTCTACGATTAGAACCTTAAAATCGTTTTCATGTTTTCTTGCCATATGTTAAATTTAATCATTTAGGGCTTAATTAAGTTGTCACAACAAATATAGACACTCCACACCCACTTTCAGCAACCCGCGCAAGAGTAGTTCCTTCACTCCACTACACGAGCCTACGTACCTTCATTTCGCAATAAATTTGATAACTTCAATTCATAATGGACGCTATTAGTAAAAAGTAAATACCACAATATTAATAGCACTAAAGTATTGCTCCATTACGGTTCCGGCATCGTTTCGTTCCATTCAATCGCTACACTTGCCTTTCCCTACGTCGAAGCAAAAAATCCCGCCAGCCCTGCCGTAAACGGTAGGCGTCTGCCACCTTCATCCTTCAGGCTAATGCATCCACCACCCTTGCTCCGCTCGCAGGCGGCTCGCATTATAGTTACAGCAATCCATTCCATTCCTCTCCATTCCTTGCTTCCACTATAGCTCCGCTTTGGTTTACCTGCCTAATAGACCCTATTGATTTCCATCAATTCCAATTAACCAGAAACTTGAAACAAATAAATCATTCCGTTAGAGAGAAGTGAAAACTCAAACTTAAAGCAAAGTTACAGGCGTGCGGATGCGAGAGCCACAAGGGTATGTAAAGGTCAAGCCCTCCGGGTTTTGATGAAAATCTCCACCCTCTGGGTAGTATTTTCATTCAAAAACCTTGACAACCCCGGCAAACCCGCCTAAACTAAAGCTTTCTCATTTCTTTTTTTTCGCTTCTGATTTTCTCTTCTGAAAAAAATTAATGCGAAGCAAAAGGAAGCCAATTCTAAAAAGCTTTTATATGAAAACGTTTCGAATTAAAACACACAGAGCATCCCTAACCTATTCCGAACCTCATTTCTTTATCCTCAATAAAGGATTAAACAGCGGGAAACCGTTAAAGGAATCTTGTCCGAATTGCTTTGTCTGCACTACAACCGATGAAATCCACAGGGATTTTATGTTCTGGTTATGTTTCGCATTATGGAAATCAAAATCATTCCATTACTATTTGAAAGGATCCGTGATTCCCTTTATAACCATTGGAGAACTAAAAACCCATCTTCAAAAAAGCGAATCAATCGCATCCAGAAATTTTGAAAGATTCAACCAATCCATCCAAGCCCTAAAATCTTTAGAACTCAATGAACAAAAACTAAAGCTGACTCTAAAACTGATTGATACCGCGAAAAAGGCCATCCTTCGACAACTGATGTATAAATCAGATGCATTTTAAACTCTTCATTTATAAGAAAATCCATTTCTGAAAGGCAAAACAAAGCAAGTAAAAGCAACACCCCCCGCTACCAGAGCTCCGCACATTAATTGAAGTAATTTAGTTGTATAAGGACAACGCCGTATGAAGTCCGTGCCAAGTCCGAACATTTGTTTAACCCATAAATACATATAAATTATGGCGATCATCAATCAAGGTATTCTCGGCGGTGTATCCGGAAAAATCGGGAATGTAATCAGTGGGTCCTGGAAGGGTATCGATTACCTACGAATCAAACCTTCCAGCGTAGCGAACCCCAAAACCGAAGGACAAGTTGACCAACGCTCAAAGTTTTCAACCGTGCTTCGCTTTTTGCAACCAATGACTGACTTCTTGCGTGTCGGTTTCAAATTGTATGCTAACAAGATGACACAGTTTAACGCTGCAATGTCTTACAATTTGTTTAATGGTGTAACAGGATCTTATCCTAACTATTCTATTGACTATGCCAATGCGCTGATTACACGCGGAAATCTTACAGGTGCAGTCGGTGGAGCGGCTACTTCCCCAAGTGCTGCAACAGTAGATGTTACCTGGACAGATAATTCTGGAAGTGGTAGTGCCTTAGCTACTGATAAAGCATTGATTTTGCTTTTCAACGCTACAAGAGGGGAAAGTGTATTTACTACAGCTGGTCCAGTTAGATCAGCCGGTACAGAAAGTATTTCCGTGCCTTCAGAGTACACTGGTGAAGATGTTGAGGTATTCTTAGGGTTTATCTCAGAAGATGGCTCTAAAGTAGCGAATAGCTCTTATTTAGGTTCTGTAACAGTTGCTTAATAGCGATTGACGTTTTCTTGGAAAACCGTCCTTTTTTAGGGGCGGTTTTTTTATCTTTGCACCTCTCGATTTTCCTATCTTTAGTCCTTAATTAGCTATAATTCAACACTTTTTGTTGCTTATTTGTATCTATTAACATCTAATTAATTGATAATCAGTAGTGCATTACATTTTGTATTGGGAAGTAAATGAAAGCCATCTTCTCAAAATGTTAATCAAAATCTTATAGTAAACTTTACAAACTCACTTTAAAAATGATTCATTACAAAAACTTCATATTATCTACTTGTTTAGCGATGGCTTCGCTAACAGTAGCTGCTCAAGACTGTACAACTCTAACGACAGAGCAAGCTAAAGCTGAAATCGCAAACATTCCCGGAGAAACCATGGGGCAGAAACTTGAGAGTTTGCTCTTTTGGTCGCAAGAAGAAAAAGAGAGACGCTTTTCTATAATGCACGAACTTTATCCTAGCATACTTGTTTCAGGCGCTAGTGAAAGTTCTTCATTAGAAAAAATTGATGATATTACGCCAATTTGGGATGACACTACAACTTTAACTTCATATATGAGTGACAACCACGTTCAGGGAGTAATTGTAATTCAAAACAATAAAATTAAACTCGAAGCGTATTCAAACGGAATTGATAAAGAAACCTTATGGACTTCCTTTTCTGTTGCCAAATCTGTTTCTTCTATGTTAGTTGGAGTTGCACTAAAAGAAGGTGACATTGAAAGTTTAGACGATCCTTTAAAAAAATACATAAGTGAACTAGACGGATACGATTATGGAGAAGTAAGTGTACGTCAATTACTAACTATGACTTCAGGAATTGCTTGGAATGAAGACTATGAAGATCATAATTCGGATGTGGCTCAAATGTACTTACAGCCTTGTGAAGGTAATGAGTCGCATATATTGACATATATGAAGCAATTAGAATTTTCAAATAAGCCTGCCTCTACTTGGAACTACAGTACTGGTGAAACCGATTTAGTTGGGATATTGGTTCAGAAAGCTACCGGAAAAAGTTTGGCTGAATACCTTTCAGAAAGAATTTGGAAGCCTTGGGGAATGGAGCATTGCGCGTACTGGCTGGCAGACGAATGCAGCAATGAAAATATTGGCGGCAGCGGTCTTTCAGCAAGTCTTAGAGATTTTGCACGCCTAGGAACACTTATGCTAAGTGAAAGCAAATTAAACGATAATAAAATTCTAGCTGATGAATGGGTAAAAGATGCCACTTCTATTCTATATAAAACCAACGAGCAAGGCGACGGATACGGATATTTGTGGTGGCGTTCCAATAGTGGAAGCTACGCTGCTGTGGGAATATTTGGGCAGATGATTTATATCGACCCCAGTAAAGATCTTGTAATCGCGCAAACTGCAGCTTGGCCAAAAGCTAGTTCAAAAGAACTAGTTAAAGGCCGTAAAGAATTTGTAAATGCAGTAATAAAAGCTTTGGAATAATTCTTATAATAGAGAATAAAGCAAGCTATTTCTGTATCAATGCTGCTGCTTCTCGGTCGAGTATGTATTCCACTTGTGGTAGTGTTTGGAGTATAGACGATGGCACTTCAGTAGCGATGGTACCGTTAAGCGCTTTCTTAATAATTTCAGATTTTCTTTCCCCTAAGGCTAACAATAATATTTTTTTAGCTTGAACAATGGTATTGATGCCCATCGTAATAGCCTGGTGAGGAACATTATCTAAATCTCCAAAATTCTCGATAGCATCTTCCCTTGTTAGCGGATGTAAATCGATTAATCTCGTAATGGAATCAAATTTAGAACCTGGCTCATTAAAGCCAATGTGTCCGTTTCTACCAATACCTAACAACTGCAAATCTAAGCCACCATAGCTCTTGATTTTATTATCGTAATCTAAGCAGTATTCACTTATTTGGTTTGAAGAGCAGTCTGTATGTGGAATGTGAATATTTTCTTGTGTAATGTCAACATGATTAAACAAGTTGTTATTCATAAAATAAGTATAGCTCTGCTCGTCATTTACACTTATTGGATAGTACTCGTCCAGGTTAAAACTAACAACATTGCTAAAGCTCAAGCCTTCATACTTATGTAAACGAATTAATTCCTGATAAACCATTTTAGGCGTATTACCCGTAGCCAGACCTAAAATTGCGCGGTTACCTTCTTTTTGTTTCTGAAGAATAAGTTCTGCTATTTTCTTTGCAGTGTATTTAGAAGCAAGAACAGCACTATCATAGACTGTCAACTTATCAAAATCAGGCTGTATATTAGAGCTTTTAATCATCACAATTCAATCAGATTTAACTGATTATATTTATTCAAGTTCAATTTAAAAAGAGTGCAAAAATAGCAACTTTAAAGTTTAAATGGTATATATTAAAAATTAAAAAAACGTATCTACTTAATTTAGATTTAAAAAAATAATTAAATCTTAATTAGTTTACGATATGTTTTAAAATTATACATAATTCAAAACTTTAAACAAAAACTCAAATAATAGATTATTTTAAATAAAAACTTCATAAACTTGTAAAATAATGATTTTAAAAAAAACAAATTCGTGGCAATACTTATTAAGTTTAAAAATTTTTCCAGTATTAAATGAACAATAAATAAAGAATGTTTGAAAAGGTATTTAGAAAAGTCTTTCGTATAGTATATGTACTAAAAAAATCTCAACCTTATAGTAAGAGAAATAAAGTTTTTTGTATCGGTGCTAATAAAACTGGTACTACTAGCATGAAAGAAATATTTAGAACCCTAGAAATTCCAGTAGGTTCACAACTAATTGGAGAAATGTTGGTTAGTGATGTTGTTAATAAAAATTATTATGAATTCATTAAATACGTTAAATACGGAGGAGTCGGTTTTCAAGATTTGCCATTTAGCCTGCCTGAAGTTTTTAAAATATTAGATAAAAAATTTCCAGAAAGTAAATTTATTTTAACATTAAGAGACTCTCCCGAAGTTTGGTATAATTCCTTAATAAACTTTCATGCAAAAGTTTTCGGAAACGGAAAACTTCCAACGAAATCAGATTTACAAAACAATAAATACGTTTACAAGGGATGGGCCTGGGAGATAAATCGTCTGCTTTTTGATACTCCGGAGGATGATTTATATAATAAGGAAATATTAATTCAAAGTTATATTAATTACAATAACTCAGTAATTGAATATTTTAAATCACAACCAGAAAAATTGCTTGTAATTAATTTAAAAGAACCGGATGCTGCTAAAAAAATCTCTCAATTCTTGGATTCAGAAATAGCATTGAAAGAAATTCCATGGGAAAATAAAACCTAATTATTCTGATTTCCAATTGACCTGATTGTTAAAAAGTTAATTATTAACCCCAAAAGGATTATCAATACTATGCGCCGGCTCTGTAAACCATTTTGGTCCTTCACTGGTCATGTAAATATGATCTTCTAGACGGATTCCAAATTCGTTGGGTACAACTATCATAGGTTCTATACTAAACGTCATTCCCGCTTGCAGCTCATTATCGTTCCCTCTAAGAATAAACGGATGTTCGTGAATATCTAATCCGATTCCGTGTCCTGTTCTATGTGGCAGACCGGGGAGATCGTAATCAGGGCCTAAACCATCTTTTACAAGCTGTACGCGTACTTCGTCATCAATATGTCCGCAAGGTTTCCCTAATTCCGCCGCCCTAAAGGCAGCTAGCTGTGCGTCTTTTTCATTTGTCCAGATTTCTTTTTGCTTTGCTGTTGCTTCCCCGAAAACATAAGTTCTAGTGATATCGGAAAGATATCCATTGAATCGCGCTCCAGTATCTACTAACACTATATCATTTTCTTCTAGTGGTTTTGGCGATTTCACCCCGTGAGGAAAACTAGAATCCTTTCCAAATAGAACAATACAAAAGTACGATCCACTTGCAATTCCAAGTTTTTTATGTGCTTTATTTATGAAATCTTCTACTTCAGCGGTTGTAATCCCTGGTCTTAATATTTTGGCTGTTGCCTTATGCACTTGCATTGTCAAGTCCATTGCATATTGAAGTTGTGCAATTTCCGCATCACTCTTAAGCATTCGAATATCCCGAATCAGGGTTTCAGCGCTGCTTATTTGAAACACCTTGTGGTTTTGAAAACGAGAAACTAAGGTAAATGGCGTAACATCGTCTAAAGCAAGGCTTATCCCCTGTTCAACACTATCAGCAATTTTTTGTATAGGACACTCGTGTTCAGCCCAAGCAATTATTTCACCATCGATTCCTTTGTAATCGTTAAAAGTGCCTATTTCAAACTCAGGAACCACGTATTTTAAACTCCCATCAGCAAACAGAACTGCCCCTACTAAGCGTTCAGAAGGATTCCATTTGGTATTTGTAAAGTAATATAAGTTAGTACCTGCATTGATATATAATGCATCTAATCCGTTTTTTTTTAATGCTGCACAAGCTTTATCAATTCTATTTTGATACTCCTCTTTACTAATTGGAGACGGTTTTACTGTAGGTTCGGTTAATTTGAATAATTCCACTTCCGCAGTACTCCCACCGATTCCGTATTTTCTATTACTATTCATAATTCATTTAGTTTAAAATAAAGATACGACACACATTTTTAATATGCTATTATACAGCTAAGACCTCTTGAGTTTAGATGCTGGAATCTAGATGCTAGATGACAGACGCTAGATGATAGATGCTAGAAACTAGACTCCATTTCCAATTATCGTTATCCAAGTCTCTCTTTCTCTGTTCTGTTCTCTTCTCTTTTTTCTCTGCCCTCTGTTCTCAATTTACGAAACTTGAAGGCTTATTTTCTGTCTCTTTATACTTGACTTTTACGCCTTAGGTCCTACGTCTTACGTCTTAGGTCCTGTTGCTAAAGCATCTACCAACTATACTCTAAATATACAATCATTTATAAACTCAAAATCTCTGTTCTCTGTTCTTTGTTCTCTGTTCTCAACCTAAATCTACTGATTCTTGACTCTTGACTACAGATACTGGAATCTAGATGCTGGAACCTAGACGCTAGATGATAGATGCTGGATGCTAGAAACTAGACTCCATTTCCATTTATCGTTATCCAAGTCTCTCTTCTCTCTGTTCTTTTTTCTCTTCTCTTAATATTCACCTCTAACCCTAGTCTTCTTGTTCAACCAATTCTGGAGAATCGAGTACTTTAAACTTTTCTAACTGTTCTTCTTCTCCTGTAAAATAAGGAAAAACATCTACAATTGGAGACTCTGTGATAGAAGGAATATTATAATCCCCCATGGTTTGCTCCATAGCTTTTGTAGTGTTATCAAAAGCTTCCTTTACATCGTTTGCCTGAACTAGCAAGTAGATATTTGTCTTTTTCTCTTTCCCACTTTCTTCATCCAACGCTACTAAAGAAACCTTGGATCTAAACCAGCGGTCAGAATTTTCAAAGGGATGAACTTCTGAAAAGTTGGCTACTTTTATATTCATTATTCTAAAATCTTCCTCAGTAAATGTTTTCATCTCTTCGGTAATTCTAGCTTCTGCTTCCGTATAAGAAACTGCATCAAGCAGATAGGTATCAGTTGTTACTTTTTGCTCTCCAGTTTCGTGTGTTTTTTTGTATTTCACCTTACATTCATACCAAGTTACGCTCATAATATTTTTTTAAAAGCCCAAAAATATCAATTATAACACCACTGACTTAAAAAAAATAGAATAGATATTCACAATTGTCAATTCGGAATTATGAATTCAGAATTATGAATTAACGACTTTAAAAATTATATAAAAAAAACTATACAGTTATGGTGTAAAGTTAAGAGTTGTGAGTTCAGAGTTGTGAGTTCAGAGTTCAGAGTTATGAGTTGTGAATTTTGAGTTAAGAGTTATGAGTTTTGAGTTAAGAGTTATGAGTTATGAGTTATGAGTTATTTGGGTGGAGATTATAAAATTATAAATTGACACACTTTATGAGATAGTCCCGACTCTTTCTTGAAACAAAATCTTGGTTCCTAAATCTTGCTCTTTTTTTCTTCTCTCTTTTCTCTGTTCTAAGCTCCTTTCTCTATTTTTCCTAAAATTTACCTAAAACTTTGAATTATAGGCAATTTTCTGTGGAATTGGCAATTCAAACCTATAGTTTTGTTCACTTATTGAAATAATTGTAAAAACAAATTTATGAGTCAAGTACAAGGAAATGAAACCGTAAAACTTCATTACACAGGAAAATTAAACAACGGACAGGTGTTTGATAGTTCGCTACAGCGTGAGCCTTTAGAGGTTAAGCTTGGGGAAGGCCGTTTAATCCCTGGTTTTGAAAAGGGGTTGGTGGATATGAAAGTGAATGAGAAGAAAACCATCACCATCCCAAAAGAGGAAGCTTACGGTGAGGTTCAAAAAGAGCTTTTCCAAAAAATACCTAATGAAAACTTACCGCAAGAAATAAAGCCAGAAGTTGGTATGGGGTTAGTATCTAAAAACCCTGATGGATCTGAGCGTCAACTTCGCGTTGCCGATGTAAAAGACGATTTTATTATCGTTGATGCAAACCACCCACTTGCAGGACAAGATCTAACTTTCGAACTAGAATTACTTGAGATAAAGTAATTTTATTTTAAATATATTTAGTTATAAAGGCTGCCATTATGGTGGCCTTTTTTTTGGTTTATTTAATTTGGAGCTTATACATTTTTAAGTTTAATACTCTTTTGAACGAGCATGGAAACCTACATTTTTAGTAATATTTTGCATTTCTTAAAGATACCTGTAAACACAGTTAAAATATACCAAAACAACATCTTATTTTTAGATTAGGTTATTCTTAATGCCAGCAATAGAAGCGAATAGATCAAATAAAATTACCATTCTACTCCAAGTGGATATGTATGCAAAAGAATATTGTCGGTAGTGCTAAAATAATCCTGATATTTCAAAAAATAAATATTGGATACAAATACCCCCCCATGTGCTACATATTTGGCATTTAAACAAATATCAGATGCAAAAAAGAAAAAACAGAAATAAGTAATACAAAAATTAGAATTAATGATAATGCCGGAACCAGTCTTCGAATTCGTCTTATGTAAAAGCCATTAAAGGTGAATATGTTCTTTTCAAATTCTCTTAAAAACAATCTTTGTCATTATAAAACCTGAGATCACAAAAAACACATCCAATCCTAAAAATTCACTAGAAACCCCAGGTATTTGAAAATGGAAAAAAGTTCTATTAGCACTAATAGCTCGCTTAGAAAGCTAATGTCTGTAAGGGATTTCTTAAAAAAAGTTTCATTGAATAATTTAACCTACTCCATTAATGACACTATACTGCTAAATGTGTAAGTTTAAATTAACAGGGGTTAGTATTTTTAAAGTCTGGCTCTTTTATTATAGATAATTAAGAATTAAAATGAATAGTTTCTTGACCATTTAAGTCGGTTTTTCTTGTAAACCTTTTTTATAAACTTTCTCCTGCTCCTCCCAAATTAATTTATTCTCGAAAAAAGTTTCAACTCTTTTTCTCGCGTTAACTCCATGTTGTTTTACTAATTTTTTATCGTATAAATATTTTTGCATCTGTAAACCCAAGGCATCAACGGATTTTGGTTTAACCAAAAATCCCGTTACACCATTTTCAACAGTATCACGGGCACCTGGAATATCAGAAACTATTGCAGGAGTCTCCATAGCTGCAGCTTCAATAACCACATTGCCAAAACCTTCTCTATAAGAATTCAGTATCAAAACATCTATCAAGTAGGCATAGGTAGGTATATCATTGGAATAGCCAATTTCTATAATATTCTTATCCTTTTTAATTATATCAATATATTCATCACTAATTGAGTTCTCCTTTTCATAATCCCCAATTAAAAGTAAAACCATAGGTAGTTTGGAAGTATCTCTCAAACCTGTAAAAGCACTAATTAACTCTTCTACCCCTTTATCTTTAACCAATCTACCAATATAGCCAAATTTGAAAATCGCAGAATCCAGGTTTAGTTGAATTAATATTTTCGTTGATGAATTTTTAACAGTACTATTAATTGTAAAACGATTTAGGTCAACCCCATTACTACTGCCCTTACCTATTACGACAATTTTATTAGGATTTTTCACTAATTTAATTTCCATTGCTTCTTCTTTTAGGGAAGGACTAATGGCAATAACTTTATGGGCTAAGTAACAACTCAATTTTTCGAAAAACCTCATTAATACTTTTTTGAAGCCACTTAAAGAACTACTTCTCAAACCTCTTAAAGTAAAAATTCTTACTTCAATACCACATAAAAATGATGCAATCATATAAAGAAGACCAGCTTTGGGAGTTCCTGCATTCACCACATCAGGCTTGTGTTTTTTTAATACTTTGATGCACTGAACTAAGCATGAAAAATCATTTATAACATTTATTTCTCTGGAAAAGTTGATGGGTTCATATATGAGTTTTTCTTCTTTGACAAAGGCATCAGCCTTCTCCCCTTCGGAAGAACTAAATATAACCTCATTACCTTTACTTTTAAGCCACGCACCTTGTCCCTTAACCAATATCGCACTTACGTGGGATGTTGTAGCTAATAAAATCTTCATTTTTAAATTTAGTTTTTAATATGAAACAATGTTTCATAGTTTTAATACTTTTTATAGCTTCTGTTCTGGTTAAATAACAAAGTATCAAAGCTATCATTTATAAATTACAGTTATAATAATATGGTATTGTTGAGAGACAAGAAATCTGATTATGTAGATAAGTGAAAGAATAAGGTTTTTTTATTAATTTACGAAATCAATCATATTAGCAGAACCAAAATTGTACTTACCCTTTAAAATTTCAAAGTGTTCTAATATCTCTAATAATTGAATTTTATTATTTTCTATATCTTCCCCAAAATTATGGGGATGCCACCATAAATGGTAATTTAAATTATGTTTGGCTGCATAAGTCATCTCACTTTTAATTCTTCTAATTTTATATCTTTGAATTTTTTCTTCTCCTTTCTTATAAGGTCTATAAAATCGACTTGCGGGCAAATGAAGGACTCCATCGATTTCTAAAGGCTTATCAAAGCACAAAGATTTACTTATTGGAAACAAAGTATCCATGGCTCTGAACAAGGATGTTATTTTCCCATAACTTTTATTCCAGAACCAAACATTTGGATTTGAACGAACTACTTTAATCCCATTTTTTTTTACAACTTCCAAATAAGAACCATTTAGTTGATTTCGAGGAAAAACTAAGGATTTTAATGTAACTCCAAAATTTTCTTGCGCAATGGCTTGAGCAGCTTTCAAATCCGCATCAAACTGCTCCACGGTCTGACCTGATTCGATACAATAATAATGTTCAAAGGTATGAGAGGCAAGTTCTTGTCCAGGTGTGCTCAATATTTTTTGAATCAGATGCGGTGCAAAGTGAAAAGGATCCTCGTCTTTGTCATTTCCTAGTTTCGGAAAATAATTATAATAGGACAATTCATTTCGATTGTATGAAGGAGTATCGATAGGCGAAAAATCCAATAATTGCTTTTTGTCTTTCGCAAATAGAAACCCTACCGTAGCCCAAGTAACTCTAATTGAATTCTCTTTAAATATTTCTAATAATTCAGGAATAAACTTAATAGTTTCTAAAAAGTATTCTTGCTTTTTTTCAATGTCCCATTTTTCCACTCCACCCCAATGAAGTTCAAAATCCAGAGATATTATAAACTTACCATTCATTACTTTACTCCTTTAAATAGAAAACCAGAAATATATTTTGTAAATGTTGGATGATAATACAACCTACTTAGTGAATTCTCTTTTTTATATGTTTTTAATTGATTCCCTTCAATATCAGATAAGGTTTGTTGAAGCATTGGAATTGCTATAGCATATTGATATAAAGGATAGGTTAAAAAATTATCATCTCTTTTTACCTCCGTCGTTTTTTGATAGATAATCGAACCTGTATCTATACCCTTGTCAACAATATGAACCGTAACGCCAAAATTTTCTTTATCATTATTTCGCAAGGCCCAATAGCCACCATGAACTCCTCTATATTCAGGTGTAATTCCAACATGAGTATTGATAAATATTGCATTGGATGAATTTAACACTTTAGATGAAATGATTGTAGTACCATTAACGATTATAACGTCGGGATTCAACATTTTAATGGTTCTTATTGTTTTTTTTGAATTTACGGCGCCTACCTTTATAACGACTTCATCAGGAATTGGTGTAATTTCTAATTTTAACTCTGCTTTTCTTCTTTCAAATTTAGAAATTGTAAATATCTTAAGAACTTTCACTACGATTACCTGAAATAAAAGTTGATTAATTACTCTAAAATAACCCAGATTTTTAATCCTTCTTTTAACCAACTTCTTCTTAGATGGAGTACCTGTTATGATTACCTTATTTATTTTAAACTCCTTAGATAAGCCATTATAAATATATTTTGTGCTGGGTCCTGAACCAGCTAGCATTATTACTTTCATTTCTCGATGTATTAAAAAATAAATTCCTTCTCAAGTAACAACAGTACTCGAAAGGATTTAAACTTTGAATAACTGCGGTCCTAGCATTTTAACGTTAATTCGTTCATCTATTAAATCCCCATTTTTTTCTTACGTATTTTTTTCATTAAGAAATCTGGGATAAACGCTTTTATAAGATCAGGTATTGCATAATAGAAAGCATTGGAAATCCCTAATTCTTTCATAACATGTTTTTTGACAATAAATCCATTGTAACGGGTTCTAAACGTCCTCCTATTCATTGCGTCCTTATCATCCCGCATCTTATATAATGGCTCGCTCATATTAAATCCGCGGTAACCAGCTTTATAAATTTTATACCATAAGTAGTAATCTTGACCTCTTATAAGATATTTATTTACCGTATAACCATTAACTTCATTCATGACATATGTCCGCACCATAGCTGGTGCATGTACATGAGGTGTTCCCTTTTTGAAATCATATTTCGTTGGTTCAGGTATAGAAACACCTTTTCCCCAGTCTCCATTTTCATCGAAATAAATCATAGGTGTACTCACTAAGGCAAATTCTGGATGTTGATCTAAGAAATTTATTTGTTTTTCAAAACGGCTGGGTAAAGAAATATCATCCCCATCCATTCGAGCAATATACTCTGTATCAGCATATTCTAAACAACGATTTAATGAGGAGGCTAACTTTAAATTCTCTTCATTTCTTAATAAAATAATGTTGTCATATTTATCTGCATACTCTTTAGCAATGGAATAAGTTTTATCTGTAGATGCATCATCGCAAAGAATAAGCTTAAAATTCTTATAAGTTTGGTTTAATAAAGAATCTATAGCTTCCTCTAAGGTATCTGCACAATTAAATATTGCCATAAGTACAGAAATTCTTGGTTTTTCAAAATTTAAGCCAGCTTTATTACTCATTGTTTATTAATTTATCTATTAAATTTTCTACATCCAAAACTGCTTTTTCAGTTGAAAAGAAAGAGGCTCGTTTTTCTGCTTTTCTTTTATATTGTTGAAGTAATTCTGAGTCTAGTACTATGTCTTTTAACCCTCGGTATAGACTTTCTTCATCATTTTCTACTATCATTCCATATTCATTATTTTTCCCCAAAATTTCGTGCATTCCTGCACAATCAGTTGAAAGTACCGGAACTCCTAAAATAATACTTTCGACTACTACAGAACTGAACCCTTCTGAAAAAGACGAACAAACAAATAAATCACTATCAGCTATATATTTATACGGGTTTAATTGAAACCCAACCAACTTAACATAATTTTGCAATTGGCTTCTGGTTATAAAATCTTCTAAAGTTCTTCTTTCTCGTCCTTCCCCTACAATGGTTAAAGTTATATGAATGTCTTCGGCCACTAAACGTTTTACAACTTTTAGTAATCTTTGATATCCTTTTACTTTGTTAAGTTTTCCTACTGAACACAGTTTTATCTCCCCAATTAATTTAGAACCATCTTCGATATTTTCTAAAGACTTATCTTTAATCCCTTGCACATCAAATGTGTTGTAAATTAAATGAAGGTTATTATCTATTCCCGAAACATTTTTAAATGATTCTTCTACACTTTTACTGACTGAAACTATAGCATTATAACTATTAAAGCAAGATTGTAGTTTTTTTTTCGATTTAAAGCTTTTTATAAAAGGAGAATGCTCCATGTTAGAGTGTAAATATGCAATAGTTTTTTGTGAGGAGGGTGCATTTGCAACTATTTTAGTTAAAACACCGTGAAGGTAAACTATTATAACGTCAAACTGACCATAGGCTATTTTATTATAAATATATGTCTTTGGCAGTAAATGAAGAAAATTTATTCCCTTAAACCCTTTTTTGAAAATCGACTCATAAATTATAGTTCTATTTAAATCCTCTTTATTTTCTCCATGATCTATCAAAGTCCTTAATGTTACATAATATTTATTCTTATCTAGGTTGTTAACTAAATTGACCAATACCTTCTCGGCACCACCACCACCAAGATTATTGATTAAAAATAACACATTTTTCTTAGCCATCATTTTAGTAATTATGCGTTAATTTTATGGTATAAACCCATATTGTGATTTGGCTTCGGCAAATCTAAATAAGAACCAAAAAGTTTTTCATTTTTTTCAGTATTTGGGTAAAATGCACTTAAACCTCCTCCCGGAAAGAAAGTTAATTCTCCTAAAATTACTTTACCTTCAAAATTATAAAAATCAACCCTCACAAAAGGAAACTCCTCGCTCAATACTTTTGCGATTTCGATTAATTTTTCTAATGAGTTTGGAGGAGGTATTATTTTATCAGAGATTTTATAGCCTTTAAATGTAACTCCTAATTTTTGCCATTTCATGTCATAAAAATCCACATATCTACCTTTATCATCCTCACTGTTAATTTGAAAATATTTAGGCTCACCATTGAAACAAGTAATTTTATAATCAATTAGCGGCTTATAATCAATCATTTTTTCAATTAAAATTTTAGGTTTTAATTTCTTGTAATTCCATTCCCTACCAAAAACATATAGGTTTAATTTCATCCATTGTTTAAAAATTTTTTTTTGTGCTGACCAATTAACTTCATTTTTATCTTTACATATAAAATTCCATCCACTTCCATGAGTTGCTTTTACAACAAAAGAATTAGGAAGTGAACTGATATCAATATTGTCTATTTCTTCATCAGTTTGATAAATTCCGATTACGTCATTTAATAAATGTTCATAGCCAAATTTTTTTAAGTACAACCTTATGTCATATTTATCTGAGCAAATAGGCATATTTTCATTTCTGTAAAACAACTTCAACCACTGAAGTTTTTCAGATATCGTAACTGGTTCTTTTAAATTTAATTCTTTTCCATAGCGATTTTTATAGTCCGATGTAATATACTTATAATCATCCATTAAGGCTAAGGACAACTTCTCTCTTAATACACGAATTTTATAAAATAGTAATGTACCAAGGTTTGAATCTAAAAGGTTTCTTTTAATAGTCTTTCTCATATTTATGATAAATTCTTTATGGATAATTTTATTTTCTGAATTGTATAATATTGAAACTAAATTTCAACTAATACATCTTTAATTTGAGTATAATGATCAGAAATCTGCTGAATTTGTCCAATGTCAAAATTCTTTTTCTTTAAAAAGTTTTGGATATCTTCTTTAGAAAAATTTTCAACAAGATTGACATTGCTGTTTTCGCTAATCCAATTAAAAGTCTCTCTAACTTTGTGATTATTATTTTGAAATACTAAACAAGGAGTGTTTGTAATATAACAAAATATCATGCCGTGCAAGCGGTCTGTCACTACTAATTCAGCTGATTTAAATGTATTCCAAATTTTTTCTAATTCCTTTTCTCTTTCTTCAATATTCATATTATCTTTATTAATATGAGTATCATAGAATAAAACAGACTCGAACCTGTCTTTTATCTCGTTTTGAATAAAAGCAGTTTGTTTTTCTGTAAGATTTTTCTCTTTGTCTTGCCGCATACAAATAACAGCCCCATTTCTCTCTAGCTTAGGATATTCTTTATTAAGACTTAATACGATATCAGGAGTAAGTAAAATATTTGCTTTGTTAAAATGTTGCCTCATCAAGGCGTAAGAAGTTTTTTCTCTTGCCACCATATAAAAATTAGGGTGAGCATTGTAAACTTTTTTAGCAATCGCTAAGGCCTTCTTTCCTTCAGCAGTCTCAGAAAAATCAAAAGTTTGTGGAAAGGAAATAAATTTATTGTTAGGGAAAGACCGCACGGCTAATTGACGTATATATTCAATTTGATCATACAAATTCCCTAAATTCCCACCGCCAACTGAGGTAATAATATCCCCATGTTTAATATTTTTCTTTACAAAATAAAGTCCTTCTAAACTATGGCTAATAGGAATTTCAATTACTTCAAAATTACTTTCTAGTATATCTTTTAAGAATTTAGTTTGCGCATAGGTAATAGCTACATCCCCCAAGTTTCCATAATCAGCTGCTAAAAAGATATAGACTTGATTTTTGTTTTTATCAAATTTGATGTTTTTAAAAAAATCAAAATTTTTAAATTGCTGTAAAAACAATCTAATACGATATTTTGTTCTAAAACTTAATAAATCTTTAAGCATATCATTTTATAAATTCAGCAATAAAGCTAGTTGTAAATGCCATATTATGTTTAACTAAAAATTTAAAGGTTTTATCTTTTAAGTTTTTAGTTTTATAATTTTCAATATAGCCTTTTGTTTCTGGATTTTTGAATAATGATTTCGTCAATTTATATTTATCAAAAAAAGATAGGTTGTTCTTTGAAGTAAATATATTTTGAATTGCCCCGCGTAATCCTCCAATAACCAAATTGACTAAAATTTCTTTCTTATTATAAACATTCCATGTGACAAGCCATTTTTCTATGGCTTGAAATTTCATTTCCCGGAGTTCAATAAAGTCGGGGTGAAATTTTTTCATTTCCGATTCAGTAGTTCTACTAATATAATGATAATAGGCTTGCTGATTAAAATATATAGCGTTGGAGTTGGTGTATATTGGTGCATTAAAAAGAATATCCTCTACTAAAGTAATTCCTTTTGGGAAGATAAAATTATTTTTATCCAAAAATGATTTACGATAAATTTTATTCCAAGCATAACCTAATAACCCTACATGGTATATATCAATTTTTGGTTCGTCTTGATCTGTGTAATAAGCACTAACTTTAGGAATATATTCTATGGTAGAAATCAAGTTTTCGGAATATCCAAAATTATCTTGAAAATAGCCAAAAACTACAAAATCTAACTGTTTTTGTTCTATTATTGCGAGGTTATCTTCCAATAAATTAGGTTCTATCCAGTCGTCAGGATCCAAGAAATAGATAAACTTTCCATTTGCTCTTTCTAAACCATAATTTCGAGCGTCAGATAAACCTCCATTAGGTTTTTCATAGATCTTAATTCTTGGGTCCTTAATACTTTCGGCTATAGCTTTACTGTTATCTGGTGAACCATCGATAATCACTAATATTTCAAAGTCATCATAAGTCTGATCTAAGATTGATTGAATGCTTTTGGCAATGTACTTTTCTACATTGTAGCAAGGAAGGATGATTGATATTTTAGACATTAGGAAATTTTATTTCTAATAAAATTAATTAAATAAGTTCTTTCTCTTTTAGTTATTCCTAAAATTAAAATTATAGTTAATGTTGTAATAAGGCTTAGAACTGAAAATAATATTAAATCATACCAATTTTGAATAGAAAAAAAAACTTTTTCTCTGATTATATACAATATTCCGATAGTAATTCCACTTATCAAAAGTAACCTCAGATATATTTGAAATAATACATTCATATAATTAAAATGCAAGTAGCTATGAGTACGTATCAAACGAAATAAAAGCAATAATATATTAATAACAACCTTTGCAACAATTACATAAATTGGGGAATAATTAAAATACAACAATAGATAAGCTATAGGTAGATTCATAAATAAAATTAAGGCAACTCCTAATTGATATTTTCTTATTTTTCCTGTTGCATTTATAGAAGACCAAAATGGTCCTGCTAAAGCGTCTACTAAAGAGAAAAGCACAATTAACTGTGTGAATTCTGTAGCATAATCTGGAACAATGATTAACCAAAGAGTTAGGATATACTCCGTATTCAACAAAATAGGAACAGCCAAAATCAACAATAAATAATAAGAAAACTTGGAAGCCTGAAAAAGCAATTTTTTATGTTCTTCTAAATTACCCGATGCATATGTTTTCACTATTTGTGGATTAAAAGCAATTTGAAAATTGGAAACAAAGCCATAAATAGCAGTATTAACTTGTGAAGCAATTCCCATAGTCGCATTGATTGTAACCCCTAGAAAAACATTCAATATAAAAGATATTCCTTGGTTTGAACCTATTAGTGCCATATGTCCAAAAAGACTCCATCCTGAAAAACTCATCAATTCTTTTAAAAGCGTTTTGTCTCTTAGAAATTGATATCTGCAAGACTCATATAAGCTCCTGCAGAAAAAACGATAGGCTAAAAATATAATTACAGAAACTGCAAAAACTAGGATTGAATATAAAATCAACTTATCATAAAAAAAAAGCACAAGAAGAAATACAATCACTAATTTCAAAACTACTTCTAATACGCTAATCCAAGCATAAAACGACATTTTCTCATAAGCTATAACACTAGCATTATAAGGAACTTTAAGAACACTAAAGCAAAATGACAAAAGAGAAAATTGATAAACAATATTTGCAGCATACATTCTATCTCCTGGGATATTCAACCTATTATTTAAAAACCATAAACCGATAGTTTCTGACAAAAGTATGATTACTGCAATTATCAAAAAATGTGCATTCATGCTCACACTGAAGACACGTTGTACGGCTTTAGTTGAGTTTTTAGCCATCTCAAAATTCAAGAAACGTTGAGTAGCTGCAGTCATTCCGGAATTGATAAACGAAAATAAAACAACAATACCTCCCACTAAGTTATAGATACCAAAATCTTGCACTCCTAAAGTGTTTAAAACAACTCGTGAAGTGTATAAGGAAACCACCAAGGACAATAACATCCTAATATAAAGGAACATGGTGTTTTTTGCTATGGTTGTATTACTGGACAATTATTTATTAGTTTAACAATTATTGACAATTGTATGAAACCGGTTAAAAGGCTAATTTTTTTTGCGACTGCAAAGATATAGAAGCTATAATGAATAAATCGATTTTATTAGTAAAATGTATTGTTTAACAGGGAAGAGAAAGAAGAAAATAAAGTTGTCGGAAAATGAATTCGATATTTACAAATCACTCGATTATAAGCAGTAGAACGAAGCATTTTTATTAAGCAGTACAAGTAGTCACTCTTGAATCTTCAAACATTATGATAAATTTTATTTTTAATATAAGACTATTTAACATTATTATAATTTTCAAGATTTTTTATATTGACGCTGATTGAAACTTTCTTATATAAATCGAACAACATTAATACTAAATACATTCTAATATTAATTCACTTATTTTTTTAGCATCATTTAATGAAAGATCGAAATAGATTGGTAAGCACAGACATCTTGTTGAAATACTTTCAGTAATTGGTAAAAAAACAGCAGACATATAAGGTAGCGATGAAGCTAAGGATGGATAAAAATAGCGTCTGGTAAAAATATTATTCTGTTCTAAACATTCTTTAACGCGTAATAATTCTTGTTCCGTCTTAAATATAACGGGAAAATAACAATAGTTTTTACTGGCATAATTGTTCCATGTTTGAAACTTCACTTTGTCTTGAAGTTGTAACTCATAAATTTCAGCTATCTGTTGTCGTTTTTTTAAAATTTCACCAACGTAATTAAGGTTAACCAAACCCAAGGCCGCGTGAAATTCAGAGTTTTTGGCATTCGTACCTATGGATGCAAAGCCTTCTTTTTCATGTAGTCCGTGATTACGAATATAACCTAGCTTCCTAACTACTTCTTTATCTTTAGCTATTACTAAGCCACCTTCTCCAGTATGATAGAACTTAGTGGCATGTAAACTACAAGTTGAAATATCTCCGTAGTCAAAAATTGATTTGTGTTTAAAATTTATCTCAAAGGCATGAGCAGCATCATAAATTACCTTAAGATTATGCTTATTTGCAATTTTTTGGATGGCTTCAACATCACATGGATTTCCGAAAATATGTGTTGCGATTATAGCCGTTGTTTTATCGGTTATAGCCTCCTCAATTTTCTTTGAATCTATATTTAAACTATCTCTTTCTATATCAACAAATACAGGAGTGCAACCCTCCCATACAATACTATGTGTAGTAGCAACAAAGGAAAAAGGAGTAGTGATAATTTCACCTTTTAAATTCAATGCTTTTATTGCCATTTGCAGCGCAATTGTGCCATTAGAAACAAATAGCAAATTTTTTACGCCTATATGTGCCATCAATCTCTCCTCTAATTCAACTGCTAAAGGCCCCATATTTGTCAACCATTGATTGTCCCATATTTTATTAAAATATGTCTCATATTCTTCACGCGGTGCTAAAAATGGCCTTGTAACGAGAATTTTATTCATAAAAATATTAATCAATATTCATTAACCAATGGGGAAAGCAAGTTTAATCTTACAAAAGGTTAATATAAAGTTGCGAAGATAGATAAATTAAAAATTATGTTAAAGAAATAGAAATGCTTTAAAATATAGGAAAGAATAAATTTATGTGATTATAATTGATAGTTTAGTTAGCAAGACTTAGTGATTAATTAACTTAAGTTAGATTATGTTATAAGTGGTTTTTATATATTAAATTACTTATAACTCTTGTAACTCAACCATTTTTTTAAATCTTTCTTGTTTAAGTATCAAGTTTTCGAAAGTATCGATATCTAAAATTTTACCTTTATCCATAAATACAATCTTATTGACATTGCGAATAGTAGATAAACGATGGGCAACCATCACTATGGTGTATTCCCCTTGCAATTCATCTATACTCTCTTGTATGACTTTTTCAGTCTCTGAATCTAAAGCAGAAGTCGCTTCGTCTAGAATTAGAATATCTATTTCTTTGTAAAGTTCACGTGCTATCGAAATTCTTTGTTTTTGTCCGCCACTTAAATTTATTCCGTTATTTCCGAGTTGTGTTTCCTCTCCTTTAGGCAATTCATTTAGAAGAGTTTCTAAAGCAGCTTGCTTTATACTAAGTTTATACCGTTGTAGGTTTTCAGAAGTTTTTTGACCCCATAAAGTTACATTGTTATAGATAGTATCGTTAAATATTACAGGGTCCTGGCTTACATAACCTATTCGTTTTTGGAAAGATTCCTTATTCAAATCTTTCAATAACATATCATCTATATAAATACTTCCATCACTCTCCACTAAAAGTCCTGCAATTAGATTGGCTAAGGTCGATTTTCCACTCCCACTCTCTCCTACCAAAGCTATACTTTGAAATTTATCGATTTTTAAATTTATATCCTTTAAAATAAGTTCATTACCATAAGAAAAATCCACATCTTTTAGAACAATAGAATTTTTAAAATTATTAATTTTAACTTTTCCTTGCTTTTCTTTTCCCGACTCCAAATCCCTTTGAAAATCTTTCATGTTCTCTAAGGAACCTGAAACCTCCATATAACTATTCCAAAACCATTGCAAACTCATTAATGCTGTAAGTGCTCTATAAAAAAACAACAAACTAATTATAATTACGCCGATATTCCCTTCAAAATAGCTTACTTGAATTAGAATTACCGCAGCAATAATAATTACCATAATCGGTTCACGAACAGCTGTTGCAATACTGTTTAAAGCACCAATCCGTTTAAGGGAGTCTTCTATTTTGAGAATAGTATCTTTTAATTTTACTCCATAAGAAATTGCACTGCCAGTGGCTTTTAAATATTTAAAATGGCCTACATATTGAATTACTTGGCCTTGAAAAACAGAATTATGTTGTGTCAATTTTCCAGAGGCTCCTTTTGTGCGTTTATAAATATATTTGTAAAGAATATTTGTTAAAGCTCCTCCTACACTAACTAATAGTGCAAATTGGGCATTAGCCATAAACGCAAAACTCATATAAACCACTACCATAACCAATTGTTGGAAAGTGTTGAAGTATGCCGAAAATGCAAGTGAAACCTTACTAACCTCCCCCGTCATGGTGTTTTGAATACGCCCTACATCAGAAAGGATAAAGCGTTTAAAATCTATTTGGCTAAGTAGATCTAATAAATTAAGCCTAATTTTTTTAATAAAACTTTGTTGTAAAATCACTAGATAAATATTGCGTATATAAAAAGCTACTCCTTTTAATACAAAAAATACTATCATTAAAATTAAAATACTCTGCAGGGTCATTGATATTCCAACAGCTTCCAATGTTTTGATAAACACTCCTAAATACCCCATTTTATCGGGATTAGCCATATTGCTTTCACTCACAACCTGAAGCAATGGTATAAACATTGTTAAGCCTAATCCGTCTAAAAAGCTTACAGCAACACTCAAAAAAAAGGCTATAAAAACTTTGGCCCTTAGATAACGAAAGAAAAAGGCAAAGTCTGTAAAGTACTTTTTAATAAAGTTTTTTAATTTTAACATGGAGTTGAAAATACTATTTTATGTGATTGCGTAAACTACGGCAATGTTAATTTAAAGTAGAAGTTTATATATCAAGAGATGATTTATGGCAGTATAAATTTTAAAGAAGAAACACGGTGGATTTTTTTACATTAATTCATTCTTTTTTACATCAATTACTTGCCCATTTAATTGGCTAAGTAATACTCCTAGTGATATTTTTGCAACTTCACTAGCGCTTAATAAACTATCTACAGGCTCGTGACCGAAATTTGATAAACGCATAGGAGTTTTTGTTCGTTCAGGATTTATACAATTTACTTGAATATTATCAGGACTCCATTCCTCTGCCAAGGCTTGAGTAAAATTAACAACAGCAGCTTTAGTTGCTGAATACACACTATAAAATGATCTTCCACGTGTATAAGAACTTGATGTAAAATTTAATAATTGTCCATTAGATTTTTTAAGAAAAGTATAGCTCTCACGAGCTATACAAATAACTCCTTTTAAATTTGTATTTAGTGCTTCATCAATTTTCTCAGTCTCCATGTGTATTAATGCTTCCTTCGTTAATACTGCGGCAGTATTAATTACAAAATCTATTTTACTTTCTCTTGTTACCACCATTTGTAAGGCTGCTGCAACATGGACTGGATTTGAAATTTCGGTATTGTTTAAACTACGAGAAAAAGGATAAACCCTAGCCCTCAACTCTTTAGCTATATTTACAATTTCTTTCCCAATTCCTGATCCACCACCAAAAACAACTATTACTTTGTCTTTTAATTTTGATAAATCTGGGTTTGTATAAAAATTGGTTGTTTTTAGTTGAAATAATTTATCTAATAGAAAACTATCTTCCTTATAGGTTAGCTTAAAATTATTCTCTTCTCCAGGTACCACATAAATCTCAACTTCTGGTAAATAATTTAAAACAACGCCACAATCATCAGTCGTTTTAAAATTAGGGTCTTGAAGTGCTAAATCATAAGCTTTTTTTATAATCTCGTATTTAAAAGCCTGAGGGGTCTGCCCCCTTCTCAAATACTTTCTTTCTGGTATACTTTTAATAATATTATATTCCGAATTGAGCTGAATAATGGTATCGGTAGAAGGGATTGCTGTGTTTATAGCTGAATATTTTTTTAATGCTTGAATTACATTATCAATAATATCATCACTAACTAAAGGTCGGACAGAGTCGTGAAAAATTAAATTAATATCTGAATTAGCAGGAAACGCATTAATAGCACTCAAACTTGATTCATACCGTTCTTCTCCACCTTGAAGAATTTTTTTAACTTTAGTCCAATCGTTGATAAGCACAAAGTTCTCAACTTGAGTTATATATAAGGAATGGCAAACAATAACAATTTCATCTATATTTTTGTGATTTTGGAAGCTCTGTACTGTATGCTCTAAAACTGTTTTTCCTGCTACTTTGAAAAATTGTTTTGGCAGCTCCATATTCATTCTAGAGCCTATACCGCCTGCAAGAATGACTGCTATATTTTTTGACATTTTTTATATTTTGATAAAAGTTGACTATTTCACTAATCGACTACGTAATATTAATTATTTCACGAAAGTAATAATTCAATGTCTCTTATTTTATTTTTTATAATTACCTTTTAAAATAGTTATTAAATGATCTCCAAATAAAAGTCTCAACCAACGACTAAAATTCCCTTTATATCTGAAGTTTAAAAAAAAATCTAAATTATTAAATAGTAATTTTTTCCTTTCAGTTCTATTTGCATATCCATATGCTTCAGGTAAACAATTTTGTTTCCACCACTTATTGGTGGATTGAATTTCTTTATTGTATTTAAATTTTGAAAAACTGTTGAAAAGATTGTAAGTATAAATTCTGCTTTCCATATGATTAATCTGCCATTCAAAGGTTTTAGAAAGTTCACTCCAAGATCCAATCGTTCTTCTTCTATAAACTGCCATTGTACCTGGTATATATCCAATTTCACCATTGTAAGCATAATACAACTTTAAAGCTAAATCGGTAAGCGGTGCCTTAAAAAGCCAATTTGGTAAAGTTTTTAAAGATTCTGATTTCGCAACAACTGAAACAGTCCAAATCCCTAAGCCCTCTCCCAATATATAATCTTTTATATTAAATAATTGTAATTTTTCGGGGTTTGGAGGATGTTTAATATGATTGTAAAAAGGATCTTTTTCATCAACACACTCAGTAGGGTGATAGCACAGTACGCAATTTGGATTTGCTTCCATAAAATCAACTTGTTTTTGAAGTTTTAAGGGATCTGTCCAATAATCATCTCCCTCGCATATAGCTATATAATTCCCAGTACTGGAAAATGTACTATAAAAGAAATTAAAAACTGGTGAGGGTCTGTTGTTTATTTTAATATTATTTTTCCTACTATGTAAAAATAATCGAATTTTATCTGGGTTTTTTTCTGCATAATCCTTACATATTTCTCTAGTTCCGTCTAATGAATCATCCTCACCAATTATAATTTCAATATTAAAGTTTGTTTTTTGCTTTAGAATTCCATCTAGACAATCTTTAATATACGGAGCTTGCTGATAGGTTAACACCAAAACTGTTAACTTAGTGTTTTGATCTACCTGATTTGGAACTTCTATTACAGGCTGTAATTCATATTTACTTTTGAATACTTCAAAATTCATTTTAATACCTTTTAATAACCTTATAATAGAAAATTAGATTTTTTTAGTTTTTCTTAGAATTAAAAATAAAGTTCGCCAAGCGTTCTGCACTTTTACCATCCCGATATTTAAAATACAAATTACGCATTTTCACTCTCTTTTCTACATAAGGGTCGAGATCAGTTGTTAAGAGTTTATTAAGAAATTCAAAAAAATCTTTTTGATTTTGATATAGTTTTGAAGGCAACCAATTTTCAATATCCTCAAAGTACAGTTCTTCATTATTTTTGACTTTCTCCAAATCTGTACAAAAACATATAATGGGCTTATCTAATAAAGAGAAATCTGTCATTACAGATGAAAAATCGGTTATTAACATATCGGTACACCCAATTAAATGATAAAGTGTGATTTTTTTATTAAGTATCCATTGATCGTTTATAATTAAAATATTACTTAAACTATCAATATCCTTTTTACTTAAAGTGTCATAATAGTAATGAGGCTTTAGAATGCAGATAGCATTGTGTTTTTTTAGAATATTATTAAATGTCGACACATCAAATCCTTCACTATTAAATATATTATCTAGTTTTATTCCATATTCACCCATTTCAACATCTATCCCAGGAGGCATCCTCCTATAGGTAGGCATCCATAAGATAATTTTACTATAGCTGTTTAAATATGGATCTATTTGATTAATAATTTGATTTTTTTCATTTTTAGCTTTCAGCATTATATCATTTCTAGGATAACCAGAAATAATCACACTCTCAATAGGAACCGCAAAAGAATGTGAAAATATTTTCTGAGTTAATTCTGAAGTAGCGACGGTAATGTCTGCCTTTACACCTCCATAACCTCTAGCTGCTTTAATTTTTTTATGGCCTACACCATGCCATAGATTAACATGAATTTGACTTTTAGGAGTTTTCAAAAATCCATGAGTACTAAGAATATACTTGCTCGTTAAGTAAGTTGAATTAAATTTTAAGCTTCCTATTACAATCAATTCAACATTGTGATTAAGTAAAGGAGTAATCGAATTTTTGTTTGACTTTTTTACAACAAATGACACAGGTAAATTATAATTCTCAGAAATATAATTCGCCATCGCGATAGCATTTGTTTCTGCATTAAAACTGTCAATAAGCATTACCCTGCTAACTTTAGGCAGCATTAGACTCAAGTTTTGCCTTAAAAAACTTTTAAGTTTATACCTAATTGATGATTGCTTTGGAGTTGATTTTCTCAATATTGTATTAACTTTAAATCCTTACTGTTTTAAATAATAGACTCGTTGATGAACCATATCTAAATACTTACTGATTAACAATTCTCAGAACATGAGAATTAAAGTATTTTAAAATAGGAAAAAAAAATTGAATTTCTGATTTTTGTCATGATTTAAACTTTAGTTCTTTAATACCACATTGAATAAACAAAGGATTATTCACTATTAACAATCCGAATTATCTGGTTTTGAAATTTCTCTAAAGAATGTTCTCGCATTAGTATCTGTAAACTTTCAAAATTATTTTGTTTTTCTGATGCAGATAAAAATATATTATTGCATTTTAAGTCCTTTTCTAAATCATTCTCAATTGAATAAACTAAAAAATTATTTTTAGTTGCCCAGCTATATGTGACATTCTTTTCACTTAAATATATTTTTACTCCATTCATCAATGCAGTTACTATATTATCCAATGCCATTTGTCTATATCCATTTATTACTAAGGCTGCTGCATGGTGATATATTTCAATAAATTCCTCTTTGGGCAGAAATGTTTCTATCAATTCAATTTCTGGAATCTGCTCACTTTCTTTTTTTACTTGGTGGGAATATTCATCTACAATCCCATAGCTAAAAAACATTTTAATTTTTAATTCATTGGGAAGCATGGTATTTCTAAATAATTTTAGAACATCTAAATGATTATTGTCTTTATTCCTACTGTTTCCAAAAATAATCAACGAAGATTTTTTAAAATTTCCTTGATTGTAGGGGATAAATCCAATAGGAAATTGAAGAAAGGTGGGTAAATCATAGCCCATATTTTTTAAAAGAGTATGCTCATCTTCCATAACGCCCAAAAAAAAGTCAATCTTACTTAGCAATAATTTAATATTTTTATAGGAAAGTAAGGCAGGTCGAAAATACCGTATTATCATATGCATTACCGAGGTATTTTTCTTTTTTGTTTTCCAATATTTTAGCGTTTCTTTACTATAAAACAAATCGGGCTCACGAGTATAAATTTCAGCGCCATAAAATCTCCAAATTATTTTGATTTTTTCGGGCAGTGATAAAATAAGCTTAACTGTAATTTTATTAAGGAAGTTTACAATTAACAAATCAGCTGTTTTACATATTTCCAAGAGTTGATTCAATTGATTTGCGCTATCCTTTGCTAGAAGATGAGCATTTTTCTTAAATTTCAAAGGTATATTATCGGAATCTCCAATATACACTAATTCATTGTTAAATTGATGAAAACGATAACTATCAATAAAATAAATAAATTTTGGATCAGAATATATATGGATTATATTTTTTGGAGTCTTACTCATATTAAATTGGTTTTAAAACAAGATTGCTACAATTACTTATTATAGGTGTAGCTAAAAGATAAATGTTTAATAATAATATTATTCTCGATTTTTTTTTGGACACACACAAATCTTTAAATATAACTTAAGGCCAATTGACCAGATTTTATTAGCTCATAATCCTTCCGGTTTCTAATTCGTAGATATTTTTTAGTTTCACCAAATTTATTATAAAACGTAATTTTTGAACCAATTTGGTTTAAGCAGTATAACATTGAAATAAAGTTTGGAACATCCGGTTTTAATTAAAAAAAGTAATCTTAATTAAATAAGATTAGGTTGGACTTATCTCAAATAAAAATATGATTATTGAGTTTTGGGTTATGAGTAATAGTCGAAAATAAAAATAGGTATTCCGAATTTATACACAGTCATACAACAGCATTATTATCCAACTATCAAGGAAATTTCTATAAGTTTACCAATATTTTTTTCAATAAATTTCTTAAAGTGGTTTTCTCTTCATAAACATTATTTTTGAAATATTAATCTTTGTATATCAAATTGTAGGCATTTCTATTTTTTTATCATATTTTTAAAAATCTTAGATAAGTCTTTTAATGGCCTGCTTCAATTCAATAACGATTATGTTTTATTTAGACTAAGTGTTTTTTTTTAAAATTTTGAATAATTGCGTTTTGCAATAGATCGCCCACAATCCTTTTTTATACAAGTATTTAATATAGTTTTTTTTATATGCTTGTATTGATTTACAATATTTTATATGAAATTTTAATAAGGATATCAGATTGTTCAAATATTCATTTATGGTAAATTTAGTCGTATTGGAAATCCCTTTTTCGCTATGGCGAATCCACTTAAATAGGGCTTTATTTACATATGAAAACTCATCAACAATAAAAAACATTTTCAGGTTAAAATCTAAATCCTGACCCTTCTTTATTTTCGGATTCCATTTTATTAATCCAGGTTTAAAATAACTTGTATCAATTACCCCTATAGAAGTATGTAAAAAGCGAGCTTCTGTCAAAATTTGCTTAATACTTCTATTATTTGAAGCTAACAGTATAATTTTTCCATATTCATCAGTATGGTAATAATCGCAGATGCAGAAACCTGTGTTTTCCTCTTGCATTTTATTTATTTGCAATTCTAATTTTTCAGGCATTAAATAATCATCAGAATCTAAAAATTGTAAGTATCTACCTGATGCATTCTTAATTCCATTATTTCGAGCGCTTGGTGCTCCCGAATTTATTTGATAAATATATACAACCTTAAAGTCCTTATCTGTGTGTTGTATGACCCAATCGTTAATAATTTGCTTTGTATTATCCGTAGAGCCATCATCCACAATCACCACCTCAATAGGACGATAGGTCTGTTTCCATACACTATCCATGGCGTTTTCTAAATGCTTTGTCCTGTTATAAGTTGGAATGATAACTGAAACAAGATTCTTGTTCATAATAGACGCAAACATTATTATATTATATGGGTATTATCTCGATTTTAAGGTTTACAATTCCTGTAGCTCAACCATTCTTTTAAATCGCTCTTGTTTCTGCATTAAATTACCAAAAGTATCTACATCCACAATTCGCCCCTTATCCATAAAAACAATTCGATCAACATTTTTAATTGTAGATAACCTATGTGCCACAATTATAAGTGTATATCTTCCTTGCAATGCTTCTATGCTTTCTTGAATAGCTTTCTCGGTTTCAGAATCTAAAGCTGAAGTTGCCTCATCTAAGATAAGAATATCTATATCTTTATACATCTCGCGCGCTATGGAAACTCTCTGTTTTTGCCCTCCACTTAAATTTATTCCATTATTTCCTAAAAGAGTCTTGTCTCGTAAATTCAATTCTTGCACAAAACTTTCCAAAGAAGCTTTCTTTAAACTCTCCTTAAAACGTTTTTCAGTTTCTGGAGTTTTATGATCCCATAGAGTAATATTATTAAATAAAGTATCATCAAAAATTACGGGGTCCTGGCTTACATACCCTATCCTGCGCTGATATGTTTTTGATTTAAATTCATTTAAAGGAATGGAATCTACATTAATCTCCCCCTCCTGCGGTTTTAAAATTCCTGTTATTACGCTTGTGAGTGTGGTTTTTCCACTTCCACTCTCCCCTACGAATGCGATAGTTTCATTTTTAAAAATTTTGAGATTAAGGGATTTTAAAATTGCTTCAGAGCCGTAATAAAAACTTAGATTTGAAATATTAATCTCAGTTTGAAAGTGATCGAATTCTCTACTTACATCTTCCAGCTTACTTTCTTCTAGTTCCTGACCAAATTCTTCTATATTATCTATGGAGCCGGAAACTCCAAGAAAAGAATTCCAAAGTGCCTGAAGCCCAATTAGAGATGTTAGCGCCCTATAAAAAAACAGTAGGCTAACAAAAGCTGTTCCCAAGGTTCCTCCAAAATAATTGAATTGAATCCATAAAACAATGCAGAGAATAATGATGATTGCTGGTTCAACTACCGCTCCTCCAATACTTCTTAACATTCCTAAGCGCTTCCTACTTTCTTCAATAGCAAAAATTGTTTCTTCCAATTTTCGCGAAAACTTATCAATAACCCCTGTGGAACGCAAATATTTGAAATGAGTTACATGTTGAATAATCTGTCCTTGGAAAATGTGATTTTGAGTTGTCAATTCTTTCGACGCTAATCTTGTTCTACTATACACAAGCCTAAAAAGAAAATGTGAAATCACACTAAAGATTATCACCAATAAGGCAAAACCTGGATTAATCAAAAATGCGAATATTAAATATATTAATGCCATTAGTGCATTTCTAATTGTTCCAAAATAGGTCATAAAGGCATTAGCTACACGATCGACTTCACCGCTCAATGTATTTTGAATTCTACCCGAATCGGCAAGCATAAATTTTTTAAAGCTTATCTGATTTAAGCCTCTCAACAAGAACAATCTCATTTTTCTAATAAAACTTTGCTGAAGCACGATGATATAGACACTACATAAATATTTAACCATACCTTTAAGAATAAAAACCAGCAGCATTACCCCAATAATCTTAGTTATTGTTAAGGTAATTCCGAAGCCTTTTATTGTTTCCACAACTACTGCCAATTTCCCCATGCCCGACAGATCAATATTTCCATCATTGCTTATAACTTCAAACAAGGGAAGGAACATGGATAATCCTAAGGCATCTAACAAACTCATTAACATACTTAATAACAGAGCAGTGTAGACTCTTTTTCCTAGGTACTTATAAAAAAAAGAAAAATTGGAAGCATATTCCCTAAATATTCCTTTGGATTTGCTCATAGAATTAGCCTAGAATTTCGTTGAGAATTAATGTAAAGTTTTTAGCTTTAGTTTCTTTCTTATTAATCATTTATATGTATTTTTATAGGAGTAATTTATTTTAAAGTTTCGCATAACAACTTATTATTTTGGTTGAATTCCCTTCGGGAATGATATATTCATTCTCGATGCATCATCCATTTCGAAAACATTCAATAAAACAGAATCTTTCTATTTACTTATACTCATTTTTTTTTTAAGTTCCGATTTTAAAATTTTTAATTGTAGCGGAATAAAGCATTTATAAAATTCTTTACGTTCTTTCTCAGAATTCATTAAAGGTTTTATTTCCCGAATAATTTGTCTTGTAGTTATGGTTTTGTTTCTAAGTTGGGGCGTTTTTATTTTGGAGTTTGGCATCAATCCAGAAATTTTTAAATTAATTATTTTAAAGCAAATCTTCAAATAACGTTGCTTACTAAATGAATTTTTATCTTTTTCATAAATCTCTTTAACTAAATAGTATTGGAATAGTAATCTGTCTCGATGATCCGTCCCGCTGTTCACTCCACTTTTATGCACGTTGTAACCAACTAGTATCTCGTTGCTGTAATATCCTTTGCCTATTTTTAAAAGATGGTAAAAGAGATGGATATCAAAAGAAAATTCATATTCCTTTAAAAGTTTTACCTGTTCTGCATAATTTCGAAATAAAACGCTTGAAGGCCTTATTAACGAAAACCAAGCCTTATTATGGTCCTCTAGATCAAATTGCGAACCTTTATCCTCATTTTTTTCTGGGGATACTTTGTTGGTTCTTATAACTGGTGTTTTTTTTCCATCTTGAACCCGCATATAAGCTCCACAAACAAGGGAGAAATCAGGGTTATTCTCCAAAAATGTCACTTGTTTTTGTAATTTTTTCTCGTCTATCCAGAAATCATCTCCATCACAGAGCGCTAAGTACTTCCCTTTGGCTCTGGGATAATTAAACCTCAAGTTTATACCTCCAGCTTTTTTAGACCATTGATTTTCAGTTTGTAGAATTGGTTTTACAATCTCTGGATATTTTTGCTGAAATCCCTTAATAATAGCCTGGGTACCATCGGTAGAGGCATCGTCGTGAATTAGAATCTCAAAATCAAAGTCACATTTTTGATTTGTCAAGCTTTCAAGACATTTGCCGATAAACTGTTGGTGATTATAGGTGATGCACAATATGGAAACTAAAGGTTTTTTCATATTTCTCTTATCAAATAAGTTGAAGTTTCTCCTACACTTTTTACATAAAAGCCAATTTTTTTATATACATATATTAGAACCTGGTTATCGTTACGAACTTCTGTATGTATACTCTTAATAGGTATTTTATTAGCTTCAACATTGATACCAAGTGCTTTTGTAAAATCCTTGCTAAGTTTAATTGTTTCGGTCGAAATCTCTGAAAATCGACCTTCTAAAAACTTTATTAATTCAATTATTAAAGTTACTCCTTGACCACGATATTCTTTTTCAATACTGAAGTTTGTAATAAAAAGAAACTTACTTTCCGAATTGAAGTAACTTGCCATAAGTCCTATTAAGATGTTTTCATTATAATATTCTAAGCGAATAGCACTATCAACTAATTTCTTTGAATATTCATCTATATCGACATAAGTATGTAATGCAGGTTTAAAGTCATTATCTACTCTCCAAAAATGTTCTTTTATTTGCTGCTCAGTAGATTTATTAAAGGTATATGTAAGCGATATCATGGATTTATTATTTCATAATGGTTTAAAAACTCACTTACTTGAGAAACATCGTTAAACATACAAACATCCATTATTGATAGAAAGGGTATAAAATCATTTTCAAATTGTGAATACTCTATTTGACTAGTTCTAAAAAAGAATAATTCTAAATTTTCTTTTTCAAAGCTTTCTGGGTCATATAAGTTCTTCCCACCAAGGGAATTTATATAGTGAGTTGCCTGTAATGCTTTACAAACTCCTATAACCTTATCCTGTGCCCTCAATAAGTGGACATCCTTCCCCAATTTAGAAAATACTTTAATAGGGGTTTCAATATTTAAGAAATCTTTTATACAATATACACTATTGAGAATGTAATCGAATAGATTGCGTTCTTCATAACATATAATTTTTTCAACTACTGGAAAAAAATCATTAAAGTAAGGAGCTTTTGAATAATTAGCTTCTATACGCCTCAATAACCTACCTGCTTCCTTATCAAAATTTTCGACTAAATAGCGTTGATCCACATCTAAAAAGTCCGAATCCTTTTTAATCGGTAAAGTAAAATAAGCATCTTTGCCATTTTGTAGCATACGATTTCGACGAATCCAACTGGCTTTAGAAAACTCTATATTGTCATAAATCACAAATTCATCCACCATTTCCATCAATTGAAAATATCCTATATAAGGTAAGAAATAGGGTTGCATAATTCCAATCTTTTTCATTCAAAAAGACTTTTTAAAAGATTAAAATTTTGTTTCGATTTATTCTTGACCTCGGGAATATGCACTTTAAGTTGTTCTCTTATGATTTTTAAATTCTGAATGCATTTTTGAATTTTATAAAAAATATCTTCTGGTAGATTTGGGTTTGCAACATATTCTAGAACCCCTGCCTCTTTAGCAAAACCTTTTAATTTATGTGCTTGGGGCCCATTACCGTAATCTATAATCACCGTAGGAATTTGTTGACTCAATCCGGCAACTGCTCCGTGAATCCTACCACTGATTAACATATCAAAATTTCCTATAATGGCTTTAGTTGTCCAAGGATCATATACATCATTAAGAGCAAAAACCCTATCTGCATAACCTTTTTGAAGCATTATTTTTTCTAATTGCTTAATAGTATCATAATCTCTCCCATGAAGAAGACGAAAAGGCTTCTCTCCTGGATTAAATCCATTGGAATGAGACATTAAACATAATTTTACTTCAGAGTTCTCTTTTAAGAATTTTAACAATGGATTTACAAGAAAATCATACTCTGATTCTGTTCGTTTAGCAGAATCAAAGGCTTGAGTAGGAAAATTCCATCCACATAGAATAACTCCAACGACCAAATTTGGTTTTTCCCGATTGAATAGCGGATGAATTTCTTCTATGTCTAAATCAGTTTTAGTTTCAAACAAAAATGAAGGGCAACTTAGATCTTTAAGATTGCTTAAATTGAACCCATATTCTTTCAAAATTTTCCTACTGAAACTTTCTCTATTGGTAACTAAGTCGAAATTTTCAAAAACTTCTTTGGCGAAATCTAAGTTTTCCCCTGGGCTAAATGGACCAGGTGAACCCGCCATCATAACCGTTTTTTTACCTAATAGCTGTGCGGTTCTATCTTTATATAAACCTACCAGAAACCGGTTTTCTCCTAAAAAGTCCGCATTGTCACCCCAAATATCTCCACTGAAATCTATAACTAGATCCGCTTCCATTATAGCGTCCATAAAAGGAGTTGTTTCGGTGAGAGGTTTTCCGTTATGATAATCTAAAGCGAGTTGATATTCTTTTTGAGCTATGGGGAGATCTTCTTCGATAAAGCCATAGTACCATTCCATCGGCACTACTTCTATATTTTCATCTAGACAAAATCTTTTAGATAGCTGTAAGGTTGTTTTTACTTTGGCATTGGGGAAAGTATAATGTACCATTCGGATGGCAGGTTCAACTATATAGTAATTTCCAATATTTCCGAACTCTATTCTCCCCCAATGAACTGTAGATTGACCGAATATAAATATTTTCACAATTGAAGATGTTAATTGATTATTAAGCTAATTCCCTACCATTAAATCTTATAAAAGCCTTAATTTGGTTGAATCAAAACTTTGCTTTTCAGTAGCTTTATTTAAGTAAACTGAAGCAGGGTCAGTATTTTTAGAAATTGTACACCCCATTCCAACAACTGTATATTCTCCTAAAATTATATTGGGACCAATTATTGACCCTAAGCCTATAAAAACATTGTTTTTCAAGTGTACATTACCAGCTAATATACTTGCAGATATAAAGCAATTATCATCAATTTTACAGTGATGCCCTATTTTTGATCCAATTAAAGTGGTGTTGTTTCCTATTTCAACAAAACTTGAAATCCAACAGAACTGATCAATAAAGATATTCTCTCCTATCTTAACAGTTTTATCAATGAAAGGCGAAGGACAAACACAGTTTACAAAGCTATATCCATTCCTTTTACACTCTTGAAAAATTTCTTCTCTTGCTCGATTTACTCGTTGTGGACCAACAGCTATAAACAACTTAAATTCGTCGTTAGGATAAATGCGTGTTATATCTTCGTAAGAAATAACTGGATATCCATTTAATTCTGATGTATTAAGATATTCTCTTTTAACCGTAAAAGCAACAACTTGGTGTAAGTTATACTTTGTCATTAAATTCGCTGTAAGTTCAGCATGTCGGCCGGCGCCATATATTACAACTTTATCCATAGGGATTCTCACTTATTAATAAGTTAACAAGAATTATTGGGGAGAAAGTCAGTTTGTTACGAGCAAATATAAGATAAAAGCATCTAATATAAGCTTTCAATTATATTTTAAGAAATATTTAATTAAAGTACAGTCCGAAACAAAGATTTAGAATCAAAAGTACAATTATTAATTTAATTAAATTAAATTTTTACAAACACTTAAATTATTCCACGACTTACACTCATTGCTTCTAAATTAAATAATGACTTTATAAACCGCTCAATAAAATAAACGACTGATAAATCCTATCTTTGAGGTTTAAATCACAAATAAAGAACTATGATTTTTATAGAAAATGAGGATGTCACCAATCCACGGCTAAACCTAGCTTTAGAAGAGTATATTTTGCGAAATTTTAGTGCAGAAAATGATTATTTATTGTTTTATATAAACGAGCCTTCCATAATTATAGGACGTAATCAGAACACTTTAGAAGAAATCAATCACGAATATGTCGAGGATAATAATATACATGTAGTGAGAAGAGTTTCTGGCGGGGGAGCGGTTTACCACGACTTTGGAAATCTTAATTTTAGTTTTATTACCGATCACGACGTAAAGAGCTTAAACAACTTTAAAAAGTTTACTGCACCTGTAATTAGAGTGTTAAACAGTTTAGGGCTTGATGCTGAATTAAAAGGCCGAAATGATATATTAATAGACGAAAAGAAGATTTCAGGTACAGCCCAGTTTTCTACAGGAAAGAGAATGTTTAGCCACGGTACGCTACTCTTTAATACTGACTTAGGTGAAGTTGTAAATGCACTAAATGTAAAAATGAGTAAAATCCAATCTAAAGGCCACAAATCTGTGAGAAGTCGCGTTGCGAATATTTCAGAGTTCTTAAATGAACCACTCACTATAGAAGCATTTAGAACCTTGCTTCTTAAAGGCCTTTACGAAGAAAGTGAACCTTTTGAAACCTACCGCCTCACGGCAGACGAATGGAAAGCTGTACACCAATTGAAAGAAGAAAAATATGACACTTGGGATTGGAATTATGGTAAATCTCCAAAATTCAACATTCAACGTAGCAAACGTTTCCCTATCGGTGAAATAGATTTGCGAATTTTTGTCGACAAAGGGCTAATCAAGGAATTTAAAGTTTATGGCGATTTCTTTGGAAAAGAACCCGTAGAAACCCTAGAAAATCTCTTACTGGAAACCCGATACGATAAAGAGGACATCACAAAAATCATAAAAGATGTGAACCTAAAAGAATATTTTGGTGATATTGATGAGGAAGAATTTATAAACTTGATTTATGGGGATGATGAGTAGTTTTTTAGTTAGGAGTTATGAGTTATGAGTTAGGAGTTAGGAGTTATGAGTTATGAGTTAGGAGTTAGGAGTTAGGAGTTATGAGTTAGGTTTTAAAAGTTATAAATTGAGAGTTTAGAGTAGTTGAAGGATGATGGGTGGTTATCGTAATTATTTGAGAGAAGTCTAAATTCTAAATTCTTGGCTCTTACGCCATACATCCTATGTCCTACGTCGTACGTCCTATGTCCTACAGTCCTACGTCTCACATCTCAAATCTCAAATCTCACATCTCAAATCTCACATCTAGAATTCAAATCTGTCCAAAAAAAAGCCACATCTAATATGCAGCTTTTTTGTAATAATTATAGGCGCTATAGTTTATTCAACAATAAACTTTCCTTGCATAAGCGCGTAATGCCCAGGGAAGGTACATAGAAAGGTATAGGTACCTGCAGCAGGCGCGTCAAACTCTATGGTAGTTGTTTCTCCTCCACCAATCATTTCGGTATGGACGATAAACTTATCTTTCATATCTGCAGGGATATAGTCTGTTTCTTTAGCTAAAGCAGCAGCTTGTCCCACTGTAGCCATATCTGCGTCTGCAGTGAGTAAGGCCCAGTTATGTCCCATTACATCTTCAGACATTTTACCTACGTGCTTAAGGGTAAGTTTTACTTTTTGCCCAGCTTTAACGCGAATTTCACTCTTGTTAAATTTCATTTGGTCGTTTCCTTCTATAGTAACAACAGCTAAATTAGGATCTGCATTAATATCTTCAGTAACTTCTTTCTCTACTGTTTTCTGAGTTCCAATTTTCATCTCAGTTTTTTCTTCTTTCTTATTATCCCCGCAACTCATAACTAATGCAGCAGCAAAAACTAATAATAACTTTTTCATGGTTTAAAAATTTTATGGTTATATATAACAAAGCTAATTGCTATAATCAGTATTTCAAAATTAACACATCAATTCTTTAAATTATTGTGAAAACTATAACAGATTTTTAGTTTTAAAATAAGGATAGCTTAAATTTAGAGTTATGAATTATGAGTTCAAAGTTATGAGTTCAGAGTTAGGAGTTTAAAATGCAGAATTCAGAATTAAGAATTTGGAATTTACTAGTTATGAATTAAGAATTATGAATTAAGAATGCAGACTAAATAATTCAGAATGCAGAATTCAGACTGAGTATTTCTTTATCACAAGGCAAGTCTTACGTCATACCGTCCTAAGTCCTACGTCCTATCGTCCTAAGTCTTATAACTTGTCTCTAAAAACATCTATCAATAAAAAATCCGAAACAAGCCTAGGCCTATTTCGGAAATTTTTATAGTTGACATTATAGTGTTGGATTACTTCCCAAACATCTTTTGCCAGAATGTCTTCTTAGTTTGACCATAAGTATATCCATATTTGTTACCGTAACCAAAATTAGCTTCAGAAACGTTATTTAAAACAAAGGAAATATTATTGAGTTTACCATTATTTTTATTCTCAATTGGAAAATTCATAAGGTTTTTTTCGGTATACCCCGCTCTTAAGGTATAAAGAGTTACGTCTGCATACTTATTAATTAAAATAGTATCCGCAACCAACATTGCAGGAGCAGTATCTACCACTACATAATCAAATCTTGCAGCCAATTCTTTAAATAATTCACCTGCCCTATCTTGCATCCATAACTCAGCAGGGTTTGGAGGTATTACTCCAGACATAAATAAAAATAAGTTTTTATTTTTTCCTGCAGGTTGCAAATAGTCTTCAACTGTTGTATCCGGATAAACCAAATATTCCACAACACCTGACTTATTGTAATCCCCATCTATATAACGTTGAATTTGAGGATTTCGAATATCTGCCCCTACTAACACCACTTTGGCCCCACCATATGCTAAGGTAACCGCAAGATTAGAAGAAACAAAGGTTTTACCTTCACCTTTAATAGTAGAGGTGACAAAAATGACATTTCCTTTCTCTTCTTTATTAGTTTTATTCAACATTAAGTACTTTAAATTAGTACTCATTATTCTAAAAGACTCAGCGAGTATTGAAGTATCGTTAACTTTAACTAAATCTTCTTCCTTATTACCTAATTCAGGTATTTCTCCAACTATTGGAATATTCCTAGATTTACTTTCGATAAAAAAGCGATTTCTAATTTTATTATCAAATAATCTTCCTAAATAAATTATAAGAAAAGGAATAGAAATCCCTAAAAACAATGCTCCCATGTGCAAAATCTTTTTATTTGGCGCTACGGGAGTTATATCACTATAAGGCGCATCTACTACTTTAACTTTTGGAGCTGTTACTGCCAAAGAAATAGCATTTTCTTCTCTTTTTTGTAATAGGTACAAATAGAGTGTTTCTTTAATTTCTTGCTGTCTACTTATACCTCTAAAAACCTTTTCCTTTTCCGGAATTTGATAAATTTCAGAACCAATTTTACGCATTTCTTTATTAATCTCTCCCAAACTAATTCGAAGATTGTTTTTAGCATTTTTCATGCTTTTTAAAACATTTCCGCGAAGTTCTTCTATTTGTTGGTCGAGGCCTACAACCATTGGGTTTTTGGTGGTGCTGCTCTGTAATAACCGATTTCGCTCTAAAATTAATTGGTTGTATTTATCCACTTCTCCTGCAAAACTTTCCTCACCAACACCCAAATTTGCGGGTAGCAAATCCTTTTCTGAACTATTTTTAAAATAATCCATCATAGTGTTAATTAATGCAATTTGAGTTTCTAGTTGTATCTGTTGTCTATTAATTTCACTTGCACTCTCAAGGAAAATTTGGCTTTCTGCCTCAATACTAGTAAGTCTATTTTCTTCTTTAAAATCTACCTTGCCTGTTTCAACGCTATCTAATTCATTAGTAATAATTTCAAGTCTCCCTTGTATAAAATCTGCAGTATTTTGAGCCACGAGATTTTTATCTTCCATGGAATCTTGATTGTATTGCTTCACCAATTCATCTAATATTGCCCTTGATTTTTCAGGTATAGTTGAAGTCAAAGACAATTTTAGAACACTACTCATTTCCAGTATCGATGAAACATTTATAGCTGCACTAATTCCGTTAGCCACCTCATCCCGTTTTTGAAATCTCACAAGAATTTCAGGATAATTGTTAAAAGAATCGGTATTTTCTAATACATTTAGGTTTGGAGTCACGAATAAAGACACTCGTTTCAATTCAATTGAATCTCCAAATGTATAGTCTCCAATTTTTTCTCTTTCATTATTAAAAACAGTAAATTGTGTTGTAGAAATAGGTTTGAAATAAAAAGTACCTGTAAAATCTTTATCGGTACCATTAGACTTTATAACTTTAACATCGAAAGGTTTATTATCGAATATCTCGGTATCCAAAATATTACCTTCTACAAAGTAAGAAACGGTAAGGTTAAGTTTATCTACAACTTTCTCACTTAAACTTTTAGATTTTAAAACAACCTTCAAATTTTCAAAGTCAACAATATTGAGTTTGTCCACTAATCCCAAATCGTTAAAAGCAGCTAACTCAGAGGAGGCTTTGCTATTCTCATTTTTAAGTAAAATGGTAGTAGTTGTGGAATAAGTTAATGGTGTATATCGCAGATATATAGTAACAATAATAAATGCTACTAATACAGAAACAACGAACCAAGGCCATTTTCTAAGATAAATGGCAACATGATCTCGAATAGAACTATCTTGATCTGATTCTTTATTTGTATCTTGAGGTAATTCTTGCATATTTTATTTTATAAAAACCACAATTATGGTAATTAATAACGAAGCTACACTTGCTAAGGTTCTAAAGTAATTGTTATCATTATAAGACTGAGCAGCTGCGCTATTGGGCTCGACATAGATTAGATCGTTTTGTTGAAGGTAATAAAAGTCGCTTTCCATTATTTTAACATCTCTTAAATCTAAATAGGCATATTCTTTTTTACCGTTCGTCTCTCTTAAAACTAAAACGTTCTCTCTTTTTCCTTGAATATGCAAATCCCCAGCAAGACTTATCGCTTCAGGTAATGTTAATCGCTCCCCTTGAACAGCAAAAGTACCAGGTTTATTAACTGCACCTAAAACACTAACTTTAAAATTAAGAATATTTATTGTAACTATGGGATCTAAAATATATTCAGATATTCTTTTGGTAAGATATTCACTTAATTCTGCCCTTGTAAGCCCCGCAGCCTTCACTTTTCCTAATACTGGAAAATTAATGGTACCATCTGCCCCCGTTAAATAACCTTGATTTTGAGCCAGTACTCCCCCACTCGACTCTAATACCAAATTAAAGGGTTTTACCGCAGAAGGGTCATAGGCAGTAACCGTAATACTTAAAATATCATTGGGTTTAATTTTAAAATTATTTTGCACACTATCAAGTTGATCTAACGCATCGGGTAGGTTTTGAAAATACGCTATTTCTTTTCTAGAAGCACAGGAAGCAATAAGAAACAGTAACAATATAGGAACTAATACCTTAATCGAGATTCTTTTCATTTATAATAATTTATTGCAAATATAATTTTTTATTGATAGCGTTAAAATTGTAATCCAAATAGAATTTATTCACTTTGTTTATCCAAAGTTGAATATTCCGAATTTTGGCTTACAAATTCTGGCACTAATATTTTAAGCTTTTTGATAATATCCTTCTTTTTCCCCACACTATCCGCCATAAGTTCTAACTCATCAATAGCATCGCAAATAACCGTATATTCATGAGGCACTGTACTGCAAACCATAATTTTAGGATGATATGTTGGCAGCGTATTTTCCCCGTCTATCAAAAGCTCCTCGTACAATTTTTCCCCTTGCCTTAATCCTACTATTTCTATAGGGATATCTTTATAGGGTTTAAACCCACTAAGTTTAATCATTCTCTCAGCTAAGTCTAATATTTTAACGGGTTTGCCCATATCAAATACAAAAATCTCTCCCCCCTTTCCCATAGTTCCTGCCTGTAATACTAGTTGACAAGCTTCTTCAATGGTCATAAAATAACGAATAATATCTTTATGCGTAACCGTTACAGGACCACCATTTTTAATTTGTTCTCTAAAAAATGGGATTACCGAGCCATTACTGCCCAATACATTTCCAAATCGAGTGGTGATAAATTTAGTTGTTATCCCCGGGGTACGTTGTAGCGATTGTACAAACATTTCAGCCGCACGTTTTGATGCCCCCATTACGTTACTCGGGTTGACTGCCTTATCGGTAGAAACCATTACAAATCGCTCACATCCGTACTTAACAGATAGCTCCGCCAAGGTACGTGTTCCTACTATATTTGTTTTAATCGCCTCCCTAGGATGACGCTCCATCATAGGTACGTGTTTATATGCTGCTGCGTGATAAACTACATCGAACTTAAACTTTTTAAAAATCCCCTCCATTCTCCCTTTCTTGGTTACATCGGCAAGAAAGATGCTGTAATTAAGATGCGGGAAGTTGTTTTTTAAATATATCTCTACCCCGTGTAACGGACTTTCACCATTGTCTAAAACCACTAATAATCTAGGATTTATTTTAGCTATTTGTCTAACCAATTCGCTTCCAATACTCCCTGCTCCTCCGGTAATTAAGATCGTTTTATCTTTTAGGTCTTTAGATATCAATTCTATATCGGTATCGATGACACTTCGCTCCAACAAATCCTCAATTCTAAGAGGATCTATCTTTAAAGGTTTTTTCGAAATATCACTCCACTGCTCTGGTAATGATAAATTATAAACCTCAAGTCCTACAGTAAAACACGCTTCTGCTATAGAGTTCCGTTCGTCAACAGAAAGTAAATCTCCAACAAATAATACGCCATCGGCATTTTGCTTAGACTTGGTATTTTCTAAGTTTGTTTCAAGATCATCATCTGTATAGCAAACTGGAAGGTTTAATATTTTGAAACGCTTACGCTTTTCTTTAGTCGTTAAAAATGCAACTGGCTTATATATAGAAGCAGAATCGGATAAAATAGCATGTGATAGCGAAATTGTTTTATCGTCGATTCCCAATATAATAACGCGTTTTTTTAAACGGCCCGAAGTAGCTGCCGCGCGAAGAAAACGGTACATTTCTTTTATAGTAATTCTAAAAGCTAATAATAGCGTTAACGATAAAAATGCATAAAGTAATATGGTAGTAGTAAGGAATAGTTTGGTGCCATTAAAATAATAAAACACCATATTTCCAACCATTGTAATTACTAGAAATGCGAAGGTGGATTTTGCAAAACGATACACATCGGCAAAGGTGCTATGCCTTATAATCCCAGAATAAGTTCGGAATATAATAAAGCACAAAAAGTGTAGACCTATTAGTACTAAGGCTTTCTGTGGAATGGATAAAAACTGATTGAAAAAAACCGGAGTTTCACTTAAGATAAGCCAAGTTAACAAAAAAGAGACGCCACAAATAGAAAGATCTATTAATGCCACTATCCAACGCGGTAAATAGCGTTGGCCTAAAATAAAGTCTCTAAACTTATTATAAAGTCTAAAAGCAAGAAAAGTAAATTTCCCTGGCATTTTCATTATACGCTATTTTTTAAATAGTTAATAACAGTTTCTGAAATTCTAGTTCTATCTGCGTCAGTTAAATTACTTCCCGAAGGCAAGCACAAACCAATTTTAAATAGTCGTTCTCCTACTCCATTTACATAGGAAGGAGCATCTTTAAAGATAGGTTGTAAGTGCATTGGCTTCCACAAAGGTCTAGCCTCGATGTTTTCTGCTAACAAAAATTTGCGTAGGGCTTCAGGATTTAATTTTGTTGTTGTATTGGTAAATGTAATGCAACTCAACCAATGATTGCTATAAATAGCATCATTTGCTTCTTTAAAAACCTCAATTTCATTGAAATCTTTAAAAAGATTTTGATAAAACAAATTCATATCTCGTCGTAAAGACACGTGTTTATCGAGTACTTCCATTTGCCCGCAGCCAATACCTGCACTAACATTGCTAAGTCTGTAATTATATCCTATTTCAGAATGTTGATAATGTGGTGCGTCATCTCTGGCTTGAGTTGCTAAAAATATGGCTTTATTTTTATCGGCAAGATTGTTTGAAACTAAAGCCCCTCCACCTGAAGTGGTTATTATTTTATTTCCATTAAAAGACAAGATTGAAATATCACCAAAAGTTCCACATTTTTTGCCGTTATAACTACTCCCCAGAGCTTCAGCACTATCTTCCACAATAGGAATTTCATATTTATCAGCAACTGTTCTTAAAGCTGTTACCTTATACGGCATACCATATAAGTGAACTGCTACAATTGCTTTAGGCTTTTTCCCTTTTGCTATTCGGTCTTTTATAGCGGTTTCCAATAATTCAGGACACATATTCCAGGTTTCCACTTCGCTATCTACAAACACAGGAGTTGCTCCTTGGTATAGTATAGGATTGGCAGAAGCCGAAAACGTCATACTTTGACACAGTACTTCATCTCCTTTCCCTACGCCTAAAATTATTAATGCTAAATGAATTGAGGAAGTTCCAGAACTAAGGGTTGCCACATGACTTCCTGACTGTAAATACTGCTCCAATAACGATTCAAATTGGGAAACGTTTGGCCCTAAAGGTGCTATCCAGTTTGTATGAAATGCTTCTTTTACAAAGTCTAATTCACTACCGCCCATGTGGGGTGAGGAGAGGTAAATCTTATCTTTCATTAATTTTTGAATAATTGAAAACTACTTCTTGTGAAGTTACATTAATTTTTGTTAAACACCTCACGTATAAGTAGTTTCAGTTAGATGACTCTTTTGCTTAAATAAACAGGAATCAGGGAGGTTGCAAAGATATAAATTATTTACCCAAATTCACCAACAACATACTACTACTCAACGAATAGTTTGGAAACAATTAACTAATATTAGCAGTTTAAGATTATAAGTCTTAAATTTTTTACGTCATAGCCCTCAAATCCTAAGACATTTTTCTACGTCTCATGTTGAACATCCCTGATTAGTGTTGACCGTTATTTATTAATTTATATTATCAAAAATAGTCATCAATTTTCTTTCTTGAGGCCTCAAGAAAGAAAATTGATTTATGAACTTCTCAGGGCTCATTCTGTCGTTATTGTTATGTAATCTTTTACTGTTATAATTCTTGACCGCTTTTGCTGTCATTCTTTTTAACTGGTTAAATGTCTGTGGTTTCCAGTGGTCAAGATATTCTTCCTTTATCGTCCTATTGATACGTTCCGCATAAGCATTGTCATGGGCTGAGATTGCCATACTTATTTGGCTTCCACTTTCCCTTAAAAGATTAATATAGCCCTTGTAGGTATACTGACTCCCCCGATCACTGTGGTGCACCAGAGGAGCATCGTTTTCTTTCAATGCCATATTCAATGCATCCACATTTGCTTGTGCCCTCATGTTATCAGAGACTTTATATCCTACGATCTTCTTTGTATAGACATCTATTATAAAAACTGCATAATAATGTTTGTCACCTATAGGTATGTAAGTAATATCAGACTGCCATACCATTGATGGTCGGTCAACCTCCATCCCTTTTATCAGGTTGGGATAATAAATCTTTGAAGCAATGGTCGTTCTTATATAGTTCTTTCTGCGCTTCAATCGGTATCCCAGTTCCATCATTAATTCAATAAACCTATCCCTTCCTATAAAGTCTGGTTTAAGTGTATAGTACATTTTCTCAACCCCACAACCAGGGTGATCCGCTCTGAGCTCATCAGCTTCGAGCATCATTTGCTTGACTTTCTTATCAAAGGTCTTTTGCCTTGTGTTATAATGGCTTACAGCTTGCTTGCTGATACCAACGGTGGCATATAGCATGTTCATTGAAAAACTCACTTTTTCTTTGTTTTTCCTGAACCAGTTGATTGTGGGGTGCCGAAGTTTTTTTTGATGTCGATATCAAGTTCATCCTTGGCAATCTCCATCATCTTCTCCAAATAATCAATCATTATTTGCTTGCGGCCCACGGTGCTCTCAAGCTCCTTTATACGAGCTTCGAGCTCTTTCATCTTTTGGCTGCTGCTGTCTTTCATTTCTATAATTCTAAATCCTTTTTCGTTAAAGGTAGAGAATTTATAAATCCATTTATAAATTGTTGGATTTCTGATTCCGTGAAGCTTCTCCAATTGGAGCACACTAAACTTCCCACTTTCAAAATCTGCAACAATCCTTTTTTTAAATTCAATTGAGTATTTACGCTGCTTGCGAATACTCCGTACATTTGCTTTCATAGGTTTTCACTGGTTAAGAGGTCAACCTATATCAGGGACGTACATGTCTCATATCTCATATCTCATATCTCAAGTCTCATATCTCAAGTCTCAAGTCTCATATCTTACCTCTAATCTCCTACGAACTAAAACACAGGACTAATTCTAAAATAAGAATCTTTTGCTTATAAATTAGGAAGAAATTAAATTGGAAATTATTTTTTTAATTGACGCTAATAAAATTTTAAGATCTTCCTTTAGTGAACGCTTATAAAAATACTCCAAGTTCATCGACACTTTATCTGGAAAAATTATATTGTTATTATAATATTGGGGATTGTCTTGAGATTTTAATAGATTTTCTTCATTGTAATACTTTAGTGCTGCCCAGCTAAATAAGCCAGGTTTTAGTGTAATAATTTTTTTAGCCTCACCCTCTAAGGTATCATAATATCCCGGAATATCTGGGCGTGGGCCTACAAAACTCATTTGCCCTAAAAGAATATTTACTAATTGGGGAAGTTCGTCTAATTTATATTTTCGCAAAAAATTCCCAAAAGTAGAAATATCTCCATCTTTTGAAAAGGTTCGTATTTTAAATATTGTAAAGGGTTTACCGAATTGACCTATACGCTTTTGTAAGAATACACCTTGACTTTTTGTATCTATGGAAGCTATAATGATTAAAAATAAAATTATTAAACCAAAAATTAGCAGACCGATCACTGAAAAGACTAAATCAAAAAGTCTTTTAGTAATCATTATGCTCTGTATACTTAATAATTTTCGCTGGCACGCCTACAACAACTGCAAAATCAGGTACATCTCTAGTAATTACTGCTCCTGCACCAATTACCGCCCACTTTCCAATTTTTACCCCTTGTAAAACACTAGCACCTATACCGATATGTACTCCTTCCCCCACTACAACTTCCCCCGCTAAACTAGCATTCGGAGATATATGAACGAAATTTTTTAGAACACAATCGTGTTCAATTACAGCTCCGCTATTAATAATACAATGTTCCCCTATATTTACATTAGCGTTAATCACTGTATTCGCCATTACAACTGTACCTAATTCTAAAGAAGATCTAGAGGAAATACTAGCAGATTTATGGAGCAACCTTCCAAAAGAAACTTTTAATTTTGAACTTAGTATTTTTCGAGTGTTATTATTCCCAATTGAAATCACCCAATTATTATCAGTTTCAGTGTTCACACTTAAAAATTTTTTCACAGGAATCTCGAATATAGTATCAGTTTTAGGGTTATCGTCATAGATACAGAGTATCTTTTGATTTATCGACTCTGCTATATCGATAACAGATTTACAATGCCCACTTGCCCCGTATAGAATCATGCTAATTTCCTTTAAATGATTCGGCAGTAACTTGCCCTTCTTGACTAATTCCTTCTTTTATAAATACTTTCTTAATTGTCATAATAAATATTTTAAGGTCAAGTAAGAACGTTTGATTGTTGACATACCAAACATCATATTCAAACTTTTTTTCCCAAGACACAGTGTTTCTACCATTTACTTGCGCCCAACCAGTTATTCCTGGTTTTACATCATGACGATGGCGTTGCGTTTCATTATATAAAGGTAAGTATTCTGGCAACAACGGCCTTGGTCCGATAAAACTCATATCGCCCTTAAGCACGTTAATAAGCTGCGGGATTTCGTCTAAGGAGGTTTTTCGCACGAAGCTCCCAATTTTTGTTAAGCGAGCGGAATCAGGTAAAAGATTCCCTTTAGAATCTTTTTTATCGTTCATGCTTTTAAACTTAATTATTTTAAAAATTTTCTCATTCTTCCCAGGTCTACGCTGGAAAAAGAAAGGCTTACCATTATTTGCAATTCCCAAACCAACTGTAACAACTAAAAATATTGGGGATAAAATAATCAACCCAATAAAAGCAGCTAAAAAATCGAACAACGGTTTTAATATATTCTTATACATTAATTCTGTAAAATATATAAATGATAAAGCACATAGCTCTAAACTATGAATTATTCACTATTAATAACTCTTTTTAAATTATCTATAAACCTACTAAAATAAAATTCATTAAAAATGTAAAAGAATAATATACTACTAATAGTAACCCTATTTTTTTATGTTGTTTGTCGACAATATATTTTTTTAATAAAGGATAGAGAATTACTAAGCTAATCATAAACCAGGATAAGTACGCAAATCTGTTTGAAAACTGAGCACGAATTACCAAGATCCAAAAAGCATTGGTCAAAATATAAGTGTTAAACAGCCAAAAATAAATCTTGTCTTTATACTTTCTCTTAAAAATATAGAACCAACCCGCAAACACTGCCGTAGCACTATACAACAAAAAATCCCAACGGAAGCCTGTACTCGCAAACTCAACATTATAAATATTTTCTTGTGTTAGGTAACTTGTCCTTTCATCAAACCCAAAACCTGCAAAAAAATCTATAAAAGCTCCTCCAGCAATTAATGACAATGGGATACAAAATGCCCAAAAATATATTAACACTTTCGGGTTATTATAAAAATTAGCTAGTAAAAAAGCAGCAGCTGGTAATACCATTGATTTGTGAAAACTTATAGCAATTAAAATAATTACAATTTGCCATAATTTTTTCTCCCGAGACATTCCTAATAAAAAAATTGAGCCCGCAAATCCATTTCTGATTCCATTAGTCCCAAAAGCCCAAAACGCATAAGATGATACAAAGAACAAAAATCCGTAAAACCAATAATCCTTAAACCATTTTTTACTTATTACCGCAAATGGTAAAATATATAAAATTGCACAAGTAAGAAAATAAAAATTAGCACTCATTATTTGAGAACAAGCCTTTGTAAACAAATGATATAAAATATCTTTAGTAGATATAATTTGCCCTCCACTTTGATAATATTCAAAAATCCTATTATAGGTTGTCATATCCACAAACACTCCACTAATTGGTCGCAAACCCACATATAAAATAATAAATATTAGATAGCACCAACCCATTACCTTCATATATCTAAAATTCTCATTACTGTTAATAGCATTACTTTGAGAATGAATAAAGGTTATTAATACCAAAAAGAGCAAAACAATATAGTGTATAGGTGTATAAACCTCTATTGGAATCCAATCAAACATATATTTAGTAAAACATTAAAAGGGTTTATTATTTTGGCGACAATTTACATTATTAACTACGAATAAACTCAGTAAATTAAGCACTGTAAAAAGATTTTTACCATCCTTCTCACCAAATTTTCAAAGATAGATAATTGTTTTTATTATTTTTTATATAACATTTTAAGTAGTATTATAAATTTAATTTTGAGATATAAAGCCGTAAATTTGAGGTTGAAAAAAAAATGGTCTTTTTTGAGTTTCAAAAAAGACCATTTTAATTCATATTTTATAAATGGCACAGGCCAATTAAATTATTTTTTGGAAAAATTAATTGTCATAATACCAGTCTGCGTGCTCTTCTCTATTTCCAAAGCTGACACTTAGACCTAAACTTAAATTCACTAAACCACCTGTTTCGTGCTTATAACCAAGGTCGAAAAGCTCACCTCCATAAGAGTAATGCTGCTTGATATTAGCCATATAAGATATATCTGCAAACAAAGCAAAATTATCAGAAATTCTAAATTGAGGCGTAAATCCAACAATAATATTTCCTATGTGATCTGTTCCGGTAACAGTACTCGGGTTAGCAAAAGTAACTCCAGCACCTAAGTGAAATAAAAGACCGATATTTTCTTTAAATTCACCTTCAACTTTTGCAACTTTCCACACATTAGCAACACCTTCAAGGGCTACTCTATTATATTTCACCCCACCACCTTGTACTTCAGGGTTTTCAAAATTTAAGAATGAATAATGTGCTCTTACACCATATGTATCTGTTATCATATAACGCACACCAGCTTGAAATTGCTTAAATGCCCCGTCATAATCTCCTAATTCTACAAATTTATTTGGAGCTAAAGGAACGTGATATCCTGTTTGGGCTTCTATAGACCAGTTATTATATTGTCTATCACCTTTTTGTGCTGTTGCTGTTATGCCAATCAATAAGAATGCGGCAATTGAAAGAAACTTGATATTCACTAACTTCATGTTGATTAGTTTAAAAGTATTATAAATTTATTTTATAAATATTCGAATTATAAGGGGCAAAAATAAGATAATTTTTATTGAATGCTAATCTTATTAACACTAAATTATATCCTATTTTTTTGATAATTATCGCTAAAGCTAAACAATCATCCCAGCTGCTACCGTCTCATGTGTTGAATCTTCTATTAAGATAAAACTTCCTGTAATTCGGTTGTCGCGGTATTCGTCTACCATCAAAGGGCGTGTAGTGCGAATGGTAATTCGGGCAATATCATTCATATTTAAGGTATTATCCTCCTCTTGACGGGCATAAGTGTTGACATCTATTTTATAAATCACATCTTTTATCATTGCCTTTTGTTCGTTTGAGGTATGAACTATAGTGTATTTCGCCCTAGGTTTGGCTGCAGAAGTATTAAACCAACACAGCATGGCGTCAAATTCCTGCAAGGCTTTAGGTTGGTTGTTTTGCTTTACAATCATATCACCACGACTAATATCGATATCATCCTCTAAAGTAATAGAAACACTCATAGGTGCAAACACTTCCTCCATCGTGCCTTCCATAGTATCGATGCTCTTAATTTTAGAACTAAATCCAGATGGCATAACAACCACCTCATCTCCTATTCTAAAAATCCCGCTAGCAACTCTACCTGCATATCCTCTATAATCTATAAAACCTTCTCGTTGCGGACGTAAAACCGTTTGCACCGGAAAACGAGCGTCAATTTTATTGATATCACTCCCAATATGCATAGTTTCTAAGGCATGTAATAAAGGTGGGCCTTGATACCAATCCATATTTGTTGAACGATTTACTACATTATCACCATTTAATGCACTTATAGGAAGAAATTGAATGTCCTTAACAATAAGTTTCGAAGAAAAGCCTTCAAACTGACTAACGATATTCTCATAGACCTTTTCGGAATAGTCCACTAAATCCATTTTATTGATACAAACAATAATATGAGGAATTTGTAGAAGGGAAGCTATAAATGCGTGACGTTTAGTTTGTTCTATTACCCCGTGTCGCGCATCAATTAAAATTAACGCAGCATTTGCTGTAGAAGCTCCCGTAACCATATTTCGGGTGTATTGTATGTGCCCTGGAGTATCGGCAATGATAAATTTACGTTTGGGAGTTGTAAAATATCTGTAAGCAACATCTATAGTAATCCCCTGCTCACGTTCATCGCGTAAACCATCTGTAAACAATGCAAGATCAATTCCTTCGTGTCCTTTTTTACGGCTTGTATTTTCTACCGATTCCAACTGATCTTCAAAAATAGCTTTGCTATCGTACAGTAGCCTTCCTATTAAAGTACTCTTCCCATCATCTACACTCCCCGCAGTCGTGAATCTCAATAACTGATTCTTATCTATTTCCATTATAAATGCTTATCACAGTTTATATTATATTGAATATTATCTAATAGTGTTCTTCTCCCAAAATCCTTCATTAATCATAAGCAAGATTCAAAAACCAAGTTGAAAGAAGCTAAACTTTTGTCTCATGAAATTGAAACTACCACTCAACGTCCTGTATCACGATTTCGTCAGAACTCCTAACTCATAACTCTGAACTCATAACTCATAACTCATAACTCTGAACTCATAACTCATAACTCCTAACTCATAACTCATAAACTTCAAGTAAGTAAATCCATAATTCTGAATTCTTAATTCTAAATTCTTAATTTAAAAATACCCCTCTCTTTTCCTGTCCTCCATTGCTGTATCGCTCCTTTTATCATCGGTACGATTGCCGCGTTCAGTTTGTTTCATAGCTGCTACTTCTAGAACAATCTTATCTAAAGTATCAGCATCCGATTCAATGCCACCTGTAATAGTGATATCACCAAGGGTTCTAAAACGAACTTTCTTAGTGTGAATCTTTTCGTTTTCCTCAAGTTTTAAGTATTCAGAAACTGGAATCCAAGAATCACTTCGCCATACTACTTCACGATTATGGGCTTTATATAAGGAAGGAATTTCAATTTGTTCTCTTTTGATGTAATTCCAAACATCCATCTCGGTCCAATTGCTTATTGGGAAGGCACGGAAATGTTCCCCTTCAAAATGTTTTCCATTAAGAATATTCCAAAGCTCTGGACGTTGATTTTTTGGGTCCCATTGTCCAAAATCGTCTCTATGTGAAAAAAAACGTTCTTTTGCTCGAGCTTTTTCTTCATCGCGTCTGCCGCCACCAATAGCACAATCAATTTTATTGCTTTCAATAGCGTCCAATAAAGTTGTTATTTGCAAGGCATTACGAGTAGCGTGCTTTCCCCTCTCTTCAGCAACACGGCCCGCATCAATAGATTCTTGCACCGAACCTACTAATAACTGTACTCCTAAATTCTTCACTAAATCATCTCTAAACTGAATGGTTTCTGGGAAATTATGTCCTGTATCAATGTGCAGTAAAGGGAAAGGTATCTTACAAGGGTAAAATGCTTTTTTTGCTAAATGGGTTACAAGAATAGAATCTTTTCCTCCAGAAAACAGTATTACAGGATTCTGAAACTGCGCATATACCTCCCGAAGAATATAAATAGCTTCAGATTCTAATTCATCTAAATAATTTAAATAATACTTATTCATTTGCATTTAATTTATCCGAGGCATAAAAAAATATCCTCCTTTACTCTCTTTTCTCTGCTCTCTTTTCTATATTCCCTGCTCTCTGTTCTCTTTTCTCTGCTCTCTGTTTTTCCGTCCTTTACTTTACTCTATCATCAATCTCATTCAAAATTAATAAAACCGCATCTTCCACCGAAATCTGAGAAGTGTCTATTTCAATATCTGCTGCCATAGGGGGCTCATAAGGTGCATCTACACCGGTAAAGTTTTTAATTTCTCCTGCTCGAGCTTTAGCGTATAAACCCTTAACATCTCTGCTTTCACATATTTCAATTGGAGTGTTTACATATACTTCTATAAAGTTTTTATACCCTACAATCCGTTTTACCATTTCTCGATCCTCTCTATAAGGCGAAATAAATGAAGCCAAAACTATCAAACCTGCATCTAGCATTAAATTGGCTACTTCGGCTATACGTCGGATATTTTCCGTTCTATCTTCAGGTGAAAATGTCAAGTTGTTGTTTAACCCACCTCTAACGTTATCACCATCTAAAAGATAGGTGTGCATATTGCGTTGAAAAAGAGCGCGCTCTAAGGCATCGGCAAGAGTAGATTTTCCAGACCCCGATAGCCCTGTAAACCAAAGCAACATTGGCTTCTGCTCTTTTAAATCACTCCTTTCATTTTGAGAAACACTAAAATTATGTGGAATAATATTTTCTTTCATTATTAAAACAGATATTTCGTTTATTCTTTTTTCAACTTAACCAATAGCTGTATTTTTTTACAACTAAAATCTCCTCTACCCTTTTTCCTATCTAATGCCATTAATCTTTATATAAACAAGATTCATAATTCACAATTCTACATTCTGAATTTTTAATTATCTCACGTCTAAAGTCTCACGTCTCAAGACTCCCATCTCAAACCTCACATCTCCACCCTATCAATCAAACCATAATCAATTCTATACCAAATTCGTTCGTGAATATAGTATAAAATCATTTTGGTTAAAAGTTCAGCTAGACCTATTTTAACTCCAGTTAAAGGGTTACCGGTTAAAAGCCAAGCTAAAACCATAGTATCTGCTGTTCCCACCATTCGCCAAGTAATAGTTTTTGCTAAATGCCGCATTTTGTTTTCGCGAACCAATCCACTTTTTGAAAGATTGATATTAAACCAAACTCGTTCGTGTAAGTAATACAGTACCATTTTCGTTATTACCTCGGCGAAACCTATTTTTAAACCCGTCATAGGGTTTCCTGTAATTAACCATGATAGAAACACGGTATCTACAGACCCAACTATTCTCCAGGTTAAGGCTTTTGCAATATGTCGTTTTCTAGAAGGATCCTTCATCAAACTTCTGCAACAAAATAGTTGTTCAATAAATTAGGCTTGTTATAAATCATTTCGTTGCCAGTTGTTTGGTCAATAACACTTATACCAACTGCTTTGCAAATTGCATGTCCTGCGGCTGTATCCCATTCCATAGTAGGGGCATATCGCGGATATAGATGCGCCAAACCTTCAGCTAACAAACAAAATTTTAATGAACTTCCCTTAGAAACTATTTCAACCTTATGTTTCTTTTTTACTTCAGAAATAAAGTCTTCTGTTTCCTTATTTAAATGCGATCGACTTCCAACTATTTTTACTTCTGAAGTTATAGTCGAAGGTTTTATCGCTTCTGCTTTTGCGAAAATTTCTTCAACCGAATCATCTTCAGAAGAAATAATTACTTTTCTTGACTCATTTCCTGTTTCCAAAGTAAAATAAAGCTCTTTTGAAACTGGAACGTAAATCACACCTAATATCGGAGCGCCATTTTCAACTAATGCAATATTTACAGTGAATTCACCATTTCGTTTTATAAATTCTTTTGTACCATCTAGCGGATCTACAATCCAACAACGTTTCCAGTCTTTTCGTTCTTCATAATCTAACTGACGGTTTTCTTCGCTAATAATTGGAATATCAGTAGTGAGCAGATACTTCATTATAGCAGTATTTGCATTTTTATCGGCCTGTGTTAAAGGGGATGCGTCATCTTTAGTTTCAACATTAAAATCGGTTTCGTAAATTTTTAAAATTTCAGCACCTGCAACTAAGGCTGCTTTAATTGCTATTGTTAAAAGTGATTTCATACTCGCTTTGGTTAGGGGCTACAAAATACAATTTAATGAATAACAATAAAAAGTTATTAGCATCAACAATTATCACCTATCGAACTTGTAATATTCTAAATAAGGATGCGGGGTTTTGTTGATAGAGTTAATCACAGCGTCCATTCCCATTACACTAAATGTTATTCCATTGCCACCAAATCCTAATACATAATGTTCGTTTTTATTAGAATCTGTTTTTCCAAAATAAGGCAAACCATCTTTTGTTTCTCCAAAAGTTCCTGCCCAAGTGTAATCTGCAATAAATGGAATTTCAGGAAAACACTTTTTAAAACTTTTAGTTAAGGCTTTTTCTTTTTTTGAAAGCAATGCATCCCGTTTCGCTGCATTCTTAAAGTCTCGGTCACCACCACCCATTACTATTCGTCCGTCATCAGTGCTTCTGAAGTATAAATAGGGTTCATCGGTATTCCAATAAATTCTATCTTTAAATGCTTTTGGAACGGCTTTAAATGCTTCAGACGCTAGAGCATAAGTGCTTTTTAATTCAACTATTTCCTCCTTTACAGTTTCTACACTTTCATAACCTGTACAGTGAACTATGTCATCTACTTCAATAGTAAAATCATGATTTACAGTAGCAATCACCTTTTCATCTTTAAATTTCACATTATTCAACGCTGTTTTATCATAAATTTGCAACCCTTTTTTGGTACAATACTTCAACAAATCGTGGGCAAATCGATAAACATCCATCACCGCGCCCGATTCCGACTCGATGGCAGCATAAGCATTTAATCCTAATTCACGTAAATCTTCTTTGGAAAGCCACTTCACCTTAAACCCGTGTTGTTGACGGGCTTCAAACTCTTCTTTAAGAAAAGTAACATCCTTTTTAGTGGAAGTAAAATAGACGCTCTTCTTTTTCGTAAACCCACATTTACTTTTAATTTTTTTTACAATTAGTTCGAGGTCCGAAATAGATTTTTCACAATTTTGATAGCTTGATACCGCAATGGTGACACCCACAAGGTCGATTAATTTATGTAGCGGTTCATCGATTTCATATTGCAACATCGAAGTACTAGCAGCTGTGCTTCCGTTACAAATATCACGTTTGTCCACCATGACCACTTTTTTACCTTCTTCTAAAAGTTTATAGGCAACTAGTGCTCCTGTTATCCCTGCTCCAACTATTAGAATTTCTGAAGAGATAGATTCCCGAAGTGATGGATAACTCTGAGGGAATTCATTTTTTATTAACCAAAAAGGCTCGTTTGTTTTTAAGTCCATAGTTTTTAATTGAAAGATAGAAAATTAACTTGAATCCATATTTAAACGTAAAAACAATATTCTTAAAATATGAATTGCACAAATCTTAACAACATTTGTTAAACACTTCTCAATTAAGAAAACTGTAAGATACTCAAGTAGATACTTCAAGTATCTTTATATCAACCAAAAAAAGAAAACTATGAAAACTACAAATGAAAAAGCAAGAGAAGACAACCACGATAACCTGGTTAACAATTTACAAGAGCTTCTAGAAAAGAATTACGATGCTGAAAAAGGGTTTACAAAAGCAATGACTGATGCAAAAACGCCTCAATTAAAATCATTTTTAAAACAACAAGCCGTTCAAAGGAGTCGTTTTGCAACCGAGCTTACTAATGAAATTATCAATTTAAATGAAGAACCTAAGGAAAAGGGAAGTTTTGCAGGAGATCTTCACCGAACTTGGATAGATGTTAAAAGTGCATTTACAGGGCACGACGATGAAGCAATCTTAGAAGAATGTATAAGAGGTGAAAAAGCGAGTTGGGATGAATACGAAGACAAACTAAAGCACGAAAATTTCCCACCTAAAATTGCTGAAGTAGTTCAAAAACAGGCTACCGAAATTTACGGTACATTAAAGAAAGTGAGAACGCTTGAAGATATTGCCGACCATTAGAATGTTGCATAAATAAATAGAAAACCCCGAATCGTTTTTGACTCGGGGTTTTCTATTTAAATCTTAATAGTATTAAATTAAGCTTCCACTGGAATTCCAGCTTCTTTAATAGCTTTAAATCCTCCGGCAACATCTACTACATTATGAATTCCTCGACTTTTTAAAATAGAGGCTGCAATTACTGAACGATATCCGCCTGCACAGTGCAAGTAAAATGGTTCATTTTCTGGCAAACCATCTAAATAATCGTTTAAGAAACCAAGAGGAGCATGTTTGGCTTGTGGAATATGAGCCGTATTATATTCACCATCATTACGAACATCCACAATAGGTACATTAGATTGCATTTTTTCTTTTAAAGTTTCCGCTGAAACTGACGTTAAGGTGTCGATTTCCTTACCTGCTTTTTCCCAAGCAGCTACGCCACCTTCTAAGTAACCTAAAGTTTTATCGAAACCAACTCTAGATAATCGTGTAACAGCTTCTTCTTCTCTACCCGGAGCAACTACTAACAGTATTTTTTGTTCTACATCGGCAAGCAAAGCGCCCACCCAAGGAGCAAATCCACCATCTAACCCTATAAATATAGAACGTGGAATATGACCTGAAATAAAGTCATTTTGATGACGAACGTCCAATACTATCGCATTTGTTTCATTAGCAACTCTTTCAAAAGTTTCTGGATCTAATGCTTTCGTTCCTTCAGCAAGTACTTCATTAAAGTCTGAATAACCTTCGCGATTCATCTTTACGTTCATCGGGAAATACAAAGGAGGCGGGGCTAAACCGTCGGTAACTTCTTTTATAAACTCTTTACGCGTCATATCTGCACGTAAAGCGTAGTTCATTTGTTTTTGATTTCCTAAAGTGTCAACCGTTTCTTTCATCATATTCTTCCCGCAGGCAGAACCAGCTCCGTGAGCAGGGTAAACAATAACATCATCGGCTAATGGCATAATTTTGTTTCGAAGACTATCAAACAAGATTCCCGCTAAGTCTTCTTGAGTAACTTCATTCGCTTTTTGTGCAAGATCAGGACGTCCTACATCACCTAAAAACAAAGTATCTCCACTAAAAATAGCGTAATCCTTTCCATTTTCGTCTTTCAGCAAATACGTTGTGCTTTCCATAGTGTGTCCTGGAGTATGAATTGCAGTTATGGTTACATCGCCTAATTTAAATACTTCATTGTCTTTTGCTACAATTGCTTCAAAAGAAGGATTAGCTAACGGACCATATACAATTGGCGCTCCTGATTGCTGCGAAAGCGTTAAATGCCCACTAACAAAATCGGCGTGGAAATGGGTTTCAAAAATATATTTGATTTTAGCGTTGTCTTTTTCAGCACGCTCGAGATATGGTTTTGTTTCTCTTAATGGGTCGATAATCGCTACTTCACCCTGACTTTCAATATAGTATGCGCCTTGTGAAAGGCATCCGGTATATATTTGTTCTACTTTCATAATTACAAAATTTCTGCAAATATAAGAAATGCTACTACTATAAGTCGTATCTAAAGTTTTGTCTGGTCTTTTTCACAAAACTTTTACATTAAGACTTACAACTTATTTTATCTTTACCAATTAACCTAAAAATGTAAAATGATGAAAAAACTTGCATTTATCTTATTATCGTTAATAATAGTATCCTGTGCTACTGAAAGTGACAGAGAAGCTGTTATTCGTGAATTGGCAAAAAAAGATGCCATTGAAAAACTAGAATTACCTGAAGGAACAAAATTCAATAATGAAAATATTGAAGTCACAGAAACCGACGTTGAAGACGGGACAATTGGAGTGAATTATTTGGTGAAAATCACAATCAAATCACAAGATCGCGATGGTAACGAAATAGTAAAAGTCCACACTTTTAAATACAACAAAGCTGATGGTGATGGTACTTCACCAAACCATTACGAACTTATTTCCCACGAATAAATTAAATTAATACAACCTATGAAACTATTACTTCTGACAGTTTTTTCTTCGTTAATTCTATCATGTAACGCTACTCAGAAACAAACTAAAACCGATTCAACAGAAAACAATCTAAAATACGCCAACACCATAACCGCTAAAGAACTAAAAGAACACCTTTACATTTATGCTAGCGATGAAATGGAAGGTAGAATGACAGGTTCTAAGGGACAAAAAATGGCTTCGGAATACATTCGCGATTTTTATGTTAAACACGGAATAAAGTCACCAATTGAGAAAGACAATTATTACCAAGTTGTTCCTGCTAGTTATTTTCAAGGAAGAGGTGACGCCAAAGCTTCTGAAAATGTTATTGCATATATAAAAGGTTCAGAAAAACCAGAAGAAGTAATTGTTATCTCGGCTCACTTAGATCACGTAGGGATGGATAAAGAAGGAAATGTTTTTAACGGTGCCGATGATGATGGTAGTGGAACTGTAGCAATAATGATGATTGCAAAGGCTTTCCAACAAGCAGTAAAAGATGGATACAGACCTAAGCGCTCTGTGGTTTTCCTTCATGTTACCGGAGAAGAAATTGGACTTTATGGGTCTCGTTACTATTCCGAAAATCCAATTTTCCCATTGGAAAACACTGTGAGCAATCTGAATATAGATATGATTGGAAGAATAGACCCAGATAAAAAAGACAACCCTGATTATCTTTATTTAATAGGAAGTAATAAACTTAGTCAAGAATTACAAGATGTTTCTGAAGAGGTAAATGAAAAGTATATCAACATGGAACTTGACTATAAATATGACGATCCTAACGACCCTAATCGCTTTTACTACCGAAGCGACCACTACAACTTTGCTAAGAATAATGTTCCAGTAATATTTTACTTTAACGGAGTTCACGAAGATTATCACAAAATATCTGACACTCCTGACAAAATTGAATACGACTTGTTAGAAAGACGCACCAAACTTATCTTCTTAACAGCTTGGGAACTTGCAAATAGAGAAGAAAGAATTAAGCTAAACGACACTAGTAAGTCGTAAATTACAGATAATCAAGTAATTGCAAAGCCCTCCTTGAATTTTTGGAGGGTTTTTATTTACTCTAAAATTTACCACTACAGTAATACTTTGAAAGCCATACCACGCGATACAATCTCAAATCCGCAACTGATTGTTAATAAAAACCGTAAAGCTTTAATGATTAAGGCTTTACGGTTTTATTGTAATCACCTAAATTGGTGATACTTAATTAGCAGTTATGAAGATATTAAAATCCAACGGAATCTCGGCCTTTGGGGGCTTAAATTTTGTAATTGAAGAACTCGATAATAAAGAAATAGATAAGATTCTTAATGAAGCTCTGCCCAAATTGGGAGCCCAAAGTAAATATAACTGGAGAGATCTGCTCTATAGTTATTGGTCCGTCTTCTTCTGTGGTGGAGACTGCGCAGAAGATCTGTCG
>NZ_JACJVM010000033.1:0-105879 GCF_014212065.1 Aequorivita sp. 609
AATCATTCAATGCAAAGATAAAAGCATTTAGGGCACAATTTAGAGGAGTGAAAAACGTAGAATTCTTTCTGTATAGATTAACAACAATTTTTGCATAAACACAACAATTGTTCTTGATCCGTGAAGTTTACAAAGAAAAAGTAGACGGAAAAAGAATGAAATTAAAAATAAAAATCAAGAATAGATGGCCTATATTCGGAGGAACTAAAATTATTCATAAGTTCCGTTACAGAAAAAATGGAACCAAAACCATAACTCCAACCGGTCCAATTTATGTGGAAAGTGGTTTAGACTGTACTCCACAGGATATAAGTTCAATAATTTCAAGCGAATCCCAAAATGGGAAGAAGCGATTAAAACAAAGATTTATAAGCAACAATAAGTACAAGATAGATCTTGAAACTCCGTATAGTGTAAAATTCTCACATTCTAACGGCTTTAATCACACACTTACCTTTATAGATACTTGCTCTAAATAAATAATTAAAATTTTCTTTCAGGAAACAAACCGTCTTAAATTAATTAGGGCGGTTTTTTTATAAACACAACAATTGTTCTTGATCCTTCTTGATCCTATAATATGTAGACGAAATATTCCATAAAAAAAGCCGAAGTATAGACTTCGGCTTCTGAAAGTTGGTGGGCGATGAGGGGTTCGAACCCCCGACCCCCTCGGTGTAAACGAGGTGCTCTGAACCAGCTGAGCTAATCGCCCTTTCACTTAGCGGTTGCAAATATAGGTTACTTTTTAATACCAACAAACATTTTTTAAAAAAAAATTCAAATTCTATAAAAATTATATCTTGTGAGAGGGTTTTTATGGTTTATCTTTGAAATCGATTAACCATAAAAAATCTACTTTTTGATTCCATTCATTAAAAAAATTATCATATCGGTTGTAAAAAGGCAAAACCAACAACCAAAAAATGCGAAAAACGAATCGTCTTTTGACAAAAGTGTAAGAAACCTTGAAGTAGAAGTTAAACACGAAATTTATGAGTTTTTCTACCTACTACTTGGAGTTTTAGCTGCTTCATTTGGACTTAGAGGGTTTTTAATGCCGAATAGTTTTATAGACGGAGGTATTACAGGGATTTCACTTATGGTAAATGAGCTTACAAATATTTCACTACCCTTATTACTCGTTTGTTTTAACCTCCCTTTCTTAATAATGGCCTACTTTACTGTAGGAAAAAGCTTTGCCATAAAGAGTGTAATGGGAATTACCTTTTTAGCAATAGCTGTTGCTCTAATTCCATTCCCGCAAATAACAGATGATAAGATTTTAATTGCTTCATTTGGAGGTCTCTTTTTAGGACTCGGAATCGGTTTGGCCATCCGTGGTGGAGCGATTATAGACGGCACAGAGGTTCTTGCAATTTATATAAGCCGCAAAACGAACTTAACTGTTGGTAACGTTATACTTCTATTTAACGTAATCATTTTTATAAATGCTGCTTATTTTCTTTCTACCGAAATTGCTCTTTATGCTATTCTTACCTATTTCGCAGCTTCAAAAACTGTAGATTTTGTGATAGACGGTATTGAAGAATTTATGGGGATAACCATTATTTCAGATTATAGTGATGAAATTCGACTTGCTATTATTCAAAAAATGGGACGAGGTTGTACCTTATTTAAAGCCGAAAAAGGTTACTCGCAAAACGGAGAAGTGCGCAAACCTGTAGATGTGGTTTACACGGTTATAACAAGGTTAGAGATGACAAAACTTAAAACTGAAGTAGAAAAGATTGACAGCAATGCCTTTATTATTATGACTTCCATTAAAGACGCCAAAGGCGGAATGATTAAAAAGAAGCCAATTAAAAAATTCGACAAATAGTTTTATAAAATTTCGGCTAACTACTAAAAGCTGATTCTTATCAAGCCAGGTTGAATATCAATAATACTAATCATCTCTGGAATTCAGCTGCAATGTTTCATTAAAGGTGAAGTAGTTTCACCTCAATTATATGAGATCTAAAATTCGCTCTAAAGCCATTCCTCTTGATGCTTTTATCAAAACAGTAGCATTTTCTAGCTCCTGAGTTTTTATCACTTCTTTTAAGTCATCAAATGTTTTAAACTGCTTTATATGTGAAGCACTGTTTTTTGCTTTATAAAAATTACTTCCCGTCAAAAACACTTTTCCAAAATTGTTTTCTGTCAAGAAATTTACAATACTTTGATGTTCAGCTTCAGAATCTGTTCCTAACTCAAACATGTCACCTAGAAATATAACTTTATTATCTCCTTTGGTTTGTTTGAAATTTTCCAAGGCCGCCATCATACTTGTTGGGTTTGCATTATAAGCATCCAACAATATAGTATTTGAACCCCGCTGCATCAATTGCGAACGATTGTTTGACGGAACATAATTTTCTATCCCCTGTTTAATATCGTTAACTGAAACGTTTAGATAAGCGCCTATAGCAATGGCCGCAGAGACGTTTGCGAAGTTGTATACACCAACCAGGTTACTTTGTATCTCAGTGCCATTGTACTCAACTAAAAGATGATTAGAACCATCTAAAAGTTTTATAACATAATCAGCATTTGAGTCGCCAAAGGTAATTCTATATATCTCTTTAGAATTTTCTAGTTGTTTTGAATCGTTAGCGTTTACAAATATTTTTTTATTGTGGTCTTTTAAAAACTGATAAAGCTCAGTTTTCCCTTGTATTACACCTTCTAGGCTACCAAATCCTTCCAAATGCGCTTTTCCAAAATTTGTAATATATCCGAAATCAGGTTTTGCTATTTCACTTAGCATTCTAATTTCACCTAGATGATTTGCGCCCATTTCAACAATCCCTATTTCCGTTTCCGAATCCATCGAAAGCAAAGTAAGCGGCACCCCTATATGGTTGTTTAAATTACCTTTAGTTGCAACCGTTTTAAACTTTTGAGATAAAACCGCATTTATAAGTTCTTTTGAAGTGGTTTTACCATTACTACCTGTAAGCGATATAATGTGAAGTCCTAAATAATTTCTATGGAAGTACGCCAATTGTTGTAGCGTTACTAGAACATTTTCTACTAAAATTGTTTCACCGGTATCTTTATGAAATTTCTTTTCGTCTATTACCACTTTAAAAGCCCCTTTATCTAAGGCTTCTTGTGCAAACATATTGCCGTTAAAATTATCGCCTTTTAATGCAAAGAAGATTGATTTTACGGGAACATTCCTAGAGTCGGTGCTTACTCCAGAGCTTTCTAAAAAGTATTGATGTATTGTTTTTATATCCATAATCTTAGTGTGAATATATAAAAAAACCCTCCAAAGTTTATCACTTTGAAGGGCATAATTTTTAAAAAAGTTTGAACTTTAGTTTCTCGCTTTCTTTCCTTTTTTAGATTTAGAACCAACACGACTCATAGCACATCTAAAGCCAATGAAGTCTGAAGCCATATCTTGTGGGAAATATCTTCTTTGAGCTGGGTCTAACCAATATTCTCTATCTCTCCAAGATCCACCTTTGTATACTCTAACTTCGTTACTAATTAAAGTTGTACGGTTATTAGATTTGTCATAAACGCGATCTAACTGCCCTGTGGTATCTGCGTATACATTGTGAACTGGCGCGTTGTACATTCTTTTAGTATCGTCACCAGTTTCTCCAAAATCGTTTTGGAATGATTGGTAATATCTAGTTGATTCTTTATCACCATCTCTAAAATCGCGGTTATCTGCTTTAGAGAAGTTTGTTCTTAAGTAAGTATCTTTTTCATCAACTGGTACTTGAAGAATTTCACCAGGTAAGTTACGTGCTATAATTCTACCGTTACTTAAGGTGTCGTAAACTATAGAATCCATAGTAACTACTTTTACTTGACCATTCTCGTCGATTGCGTTTTTAGTGTAAACATTTCCACGATAGTAGTTAAAGTCGTTAAAGTCGTCATCGATAATTGGTCTGTAAATATCCGCTACCCATTCTGCAACGTTTCCAGCCATGTCGTATAGACCGTAGTCGTTAGGCGCATAAGATTTTACTTGAGCAGTAATATCGGCACCATCATCACTCCATCCAGAAATTCCACCGTAATCACCAGACCCTTGCTTAAAGTTAGCCATTTGATCACCTAATGATCTTCTCTTACCAGAGCGAGTGTATTGTCCTTCCCAAGGATATTTCTTTCTACCTCTGTATGCATTGTACTCACGAAGTCCTACTAAACCTAAAGCAGCATACTCCCATTCAGCTTCCGTTGGTAAACGGTATGCTGGTAGCAACATTCCATCCTGACGTTGAATATATAGGTTTGTACTGTCTTTACTTCTTTTAGCAATAGCTTCAGATTTTTTTCCTCCTCTTGTAATCGAATCGTTTCCACCATATGTTTTAGTTGGTGCATTAAGATACGTTTCAGTACTAAAGGTTTCACCTGGCTCAACTTCATAACGAGCATTTCTAGAAGTAACGCCTTCGTTTTCTAGAATCATTTCATTTACTCTATCGGTACGCCATTTACTAAATTCTACTGCCTGAACCCAACTAACTCCTACCACTGGATACTCTGCATATGCAGGGTGACGCAAGTAGTTATTAGTCATCACTTCGTTGAAACCTAAACGATTTCTCCAAACTAATGTATCAGGAACAGCTCCTTCGTAAATTCTGCGATAATTTTCGTTAGAAGGTGGGAAAACTTTCTTTAACCAATCTAAATACTCTAAGTACATTAGGTTAGTTACTTCGGTTTCGTCCATGTAAAAAGACTGAACGTGCTGTTGGTTTGGGGTATTATTCCAGTCGTGCATTGGATCATCCTGAACACGGCCCATGGTAAATGTACCTCCTTCAATAAATACTAGTCCAGGACCAGTTTCTTGTTCTTTAAACTGAGGGTCGTACTGAAAGCCGCCTTCTTTAGAGTTTAGCTTCCATCCGGTAGCACGAGAACTGTCTTTGTAGTCTCTAGATTTATTGCAACTAACAAATACTGTGGCTGCAAGCGCAGCAACAAATAGCTTTAATGCAAGGTTTTTTCTTAACATCATAAATTCAAAAATATGTGAGAATTGGGTTCGCAATATAGTAATTAACGACAAAATCACAATAATATTTTATTATTATTGCGTTCTAGTAAAGGCTTTGTTAAAAAACCTTTTCACGATAGCAAACGTATTAGTTTTGATAATATTATCCTAATTACAATATTGCACAAAGTTATTAAAAAGGATCAGCTATACTAACTGTTTATTTAAAGCGTTAATAATATTGATGAAAAAACAATTATTTTTATTACTACTTTTTTGCATCCCATCTATAGGTATAGCACAGTCTCGAAACATTTCAATTAGCTGGAACAACAAACCTGAATTTGTTGAAACATCAGGAAATAATTTTTCAGATAATGCTACAAAGCAAGAAAAACTTGAAGAATTAAAACTTCAAATTAACGAAGAAACCATCAGTTATGGCACACAATGGGAGGATCAAGGCTTCGCCGATAAAAATTCAGTAAGAGTTACCAACGTTACCTACGCCCCACTGTCATCAAGCGCTGTTAGCAATCTAAATACAGATTTAATTCCAAATGAGCTGACCTATAATCTAGTTAGTACAAAATCTAGAGAAAAACTTTTTACAACATTTATTGTTTCTCCAATTGTAGGTTCAAATGGAAATTATAGACGCGTTACAGCATTAAAAGTTGATTATAATTACGGGCCACAAAGTCGTAATATGCCTCCGGGTATTACTAATTCTGTTCTATCACAAGGCCAGTGGTTTAAATTTAAAGTTGAAAAAACCGGTGTTCATAAAATTGACAAAGCTTTTTTAAATAGCTTAGGCATGAATACCGACGGAATAAACCCGCAAACCATAAAAATTTACGGGCATGGCGGACAATCGCTACCCTTGTTAAATGCTGAAAACAGATTTTTCGATTTACCTGAAACCCCTATACAGGTAGTTGGAGAAGCAGACGGAAGCTTTGATTCTAGCGATTATATACTTTTCTACGGTACAAGCACCAAAGGTTATGTTGAAGAAAACGACTCCAACATTAACCCTTATACCGATGAGTCCTATTATTATATTACAGCAGGTGGCGAAAGCGGTAAACGTATAACTCAAATGGTTGAACCAACCGCTTCGGCTACTGTGATTATCGATGAATTTGACGATTATCAATTTCACGAAAAAGACGAGGAAAGCCCAACAAAATTGGGGAGAAGATGGTTTGGAAACAGATTCGACATTCAAAGTGAACAAAGCTTCACTTTCGACTTCCCTAATATTGTATCGGGCGCTCCAATGAAAATATTAATTAAGGCTGCCGCAGCATCCGAAAGTGCTACTTCTATGAATGTAACAGTAAATAGCACCAGCCTTAATCCTATTACATTTTCTGCTTTAGGCTCTTCTGGACTTTTAAACCTATCTCAACTTGACACCGAAGTTCCTGCTAGTGGAGAGTCGGTAACAATTGACCTAGCTTATAACAACAACGGAAACCCGTCTAGTATAGGATACTTAGACTATATTAGTATATGGGTTAAAAGAAAACTTACGGGAACAGCTAAGCAAATGGCTTTTCAATATAACGATGCTGTTAACCTAAGTGGAGTGGCAGATTATCAAATAGCAAATGCAAGTCAGATAAGTCAGATTTGGGATGTTACAGACCCACAGTTTATCACTTCAAAAAAAAATGAAGAAAGCGCATCTTCAATAAGTTTTAAACAAAATTTAGGCAGACTCAGAAAATATGTAGCAATTAATCCAAACGATTATTTCACGCCTATTAAGATTTCTCAATCTGCAGTAGCAAATCAAAATTTAAAGGGAAGTATATTTAAGGATGAATCTGGCCAGTTTAAAGACATCGACTATATTATTATAACGGCTCCTTTTTTAATTCAACCTGCATTACGCCTTGCTAATCACCATAAAAACTTAAACGGCCTTAATGTAAAAGTGGTTACTACAGATAAGATTTACGAAGAGTTTAGCTCTGGCAGTCAAGATATATCGGCAATTCGAAACTTTATTCGATATGTTTATTTCAATGCCTCTTCCGAAGCTAATCGCGTTAAATACGTCGGTATATTAGGAGACACCTCTATTGACTATAAAAACAGAATTTCAAACAACAATAATATAGTACCAACTTATCACACCTTATCGAGTACTAGTATAAGTTTTTCATTCATGTCTGATGATTTCTTTGGAAATATGGATGAAAATGAAGGTACTATCGGGCAAAGGTCTGGCGATATTGATTTGTTAGATATCGCTATGGGAAGAATTGTTGCAGATAATGTTCCATTAGCAAATGCAATGGTCGACAAGGTAATCAACTACACCTCTGAAAGCACTTATGGCAACTGGAGAACAAATTTTGTTTTAGTTTCTGATGATGCCGATAATAGCACAGACGCAACCTTACAGCGTAATCTCGATGCCCTCGGAGATCAAATATCGGACGAAAAACCTTTTATAAATGTAAAGAAAATTCACTCCGACTCATACCAGCAACAAGCATCCGCTGGTGGAAATAGATACCCTGAAGTAAATGAAGCCATAAAAACTGCATTTGAAGCGGGAGCAATTATTCTCGATTACTTTGGCCACGGGGGTGAAGATGGACTAGCGCACGAATTTATATACACCAAAGGAATAGCTGAAGGACTTAAAAACAAAAACAAACTGCCTTGTGTTATTACCGTAACTTGCGAATTCACAAAGTTTGATAATCCGCTTCGCATTACCGCTGGAGAATTAACTTATCAAAACAAAGAAGGCGGTGCAATTTCTATGGTTACTACTACCCGTGCAATTTTTATTAGAACGGGGGTAACTTTTAATGAATACCTAGCAGAACACCTTTTTGGTTATGGCAGAGATGTACCGGTTGCTCCTTCTGAAGGACTTCGTCTATCAAAAGCCGACTTAGGAATAGGAACACCACTTCGTCGTGTAGTTTTCTATATTGGAGATCCTGCGATGAATCTTGCTTTTCCAAAAAAAGATATTCAAATTACTCATTTAAACGATGTTCCAATTGCCCAAGCTACCGACACACTTAAAGCCTTGAGCAAAGTAAAATTTAGCGGTCAAATTTTAAGCCCGAATGGGACACCAATGACAGATTACAACGGCACCCTTGGCGCGAAAGTTTTCGATAAAAAAGTTCAACGCCAAACCTTAGACAACGACAATATTGGTGAAATAATGGATTTTGAAGTATTAGGTGAAGTATTGTTTAACGGACAAGCGTCTATACAAAATGGGCAATTCGACTTTGAATTTGTTGTTCCTCGAGATATTCAAATTCCGGTAGGTAAAGGCCGAGTAAGCCTTTATGCCGAGAGAGAAAACGCTTTAGAAGATCAAGCAGGTGTAAACCTAGATATTAACGTAGGAGGATTAAATGAAAATGCTCCTGAAGACAACGAAGGCCCACTTATTAAATTATTTATGAACGACGAAAGTTTCGTTTCGGGTGGCATTACAGACGACTCCCCTATCTTATTAGCAAAACTTGAGGACCCTAATGGAATAAATACTGCAAGTGGGATTGGTCACGATATAGTAGCTACACTAGACGGAGATGAATCAAATCCATTTGTATTAAACGAATTTTACCAAGCCGAAGTGGACGATTACACTAAAGGTACGGCAACTTTTAAGTTTCGTGATTTAGAAGACGGATTGCACACATTAAAGCTAAAAGCTTGGGATGTTTACAACAATTCTTCTACTGCAGAGATACAATTTGTGGTTGCTGGTAATGAAAAATTAGAAATAACTCGCGTTTTAAACTATCCAAACCCATTTGTAAACTACACAGAATTCTGGTTTAACCACAATAGACCTGATGAAACACTAGATGTACAAGTTCAAGTTTTTACAGTTACTGGGAAAATAGTTTGGACAAAAAATGCAGCAATTCCGCCATCTGGAAGCTATCTATCTCGAGAAATTACTTGGGACGGTCGCGACGATTTTGGAGATAAAATAGGAAAAGGTGTATATGTATATAAGATTACAGTTAAATCTGCGTTAACCAATCAGCGAGTTGAAAAATTTGAGAAACTCGTTATCCTTTAAAAATTAAAATTATATTTGCTCAAAATTCACAATAATGAAGAAAATTCTTATTACCGTACTAATAGGTTTAGTTGCTTTTAAATCGGTGAAAGCACAAAATGATATCGAAAAATTTAATCCAATTACAACAGGTGTCCCTTTCTTACTTATTGCCGCTGACCCTCGTGCTGGCGCATTAGGAGACATTGGTGTTGTGACTTCTCACGATGCTTTTTCACAGCACTGGAACCCAGCTCAAAACGTTTTTGCATTGTCTAAACAAGGAGTTGGTATTTCATACACGCCATATTTAAGTAAATTGGTAAACGATATATTCTTAGCCGACGTAACCTATTACAACCGTCTAAGCGAGCGTAGTGCTGTAGGTGCTAGTTTAAGGTATTTTAAACTTGGTGACATTGAAGCACGTCAAACATTAGAGCAAGACCCATTAATCTTAAGCCCTAACGAATTTACTTTCGATGTGTCTTACGCACTTCGATTAAGTGAGCGTTTTTCTATGGCAGTTTCTGGTAGATACCTTCGTTCAGATTTAAAACTTCAAACAAGTGATGCCGATGCTTCTGCAGCAAGCTCATTTGCAGTAGATGTTTCAGGATATTACCAAAGTGAAGAAATTCCTTACAGCGATTTTGATGGCCGTTGGAGAATGGGTTTTAATATTTCAAACATTGGACCTAAAATTAAATATGACAACTCAGACAATTCTGAAAGCAACCTTCCAACAAACCTAGCTTTAGGTGGAGGTTTCGACTTTATTCTTGATGAGTACAACAAAGTAGGGGTTTCATTGGAAGTTAATAAACTTTTAGTACCAACTCCACAAGATCCAGACCTTAACGGTGATGGTGAAGTTACTTCAGAAGAGATCGCTCAAAACAACAGAGATTACAGAAACATAAGCTTTATCTCTGGTATGTTTAAGTCGTTTGGCGATGCTCCAGGAGGAATGTCTGAAGAATTAAAAGAATTTACTTGGGCATTAGGTGCTGAATACTGGTATCAAGATGTATTTGCTTTCCGTGCGGGTTACTTCAACGAAAGCGACATGAAAGGGGGAAGAAAATTTGCTTCTGTAGGTGCAGGTTTCCGTTATACTGCTATCAACATTGATATTTCTTACTTATTTGGAACTGGTAAAGTTGTTACTCCACTAGACGGAACACTTCGTTTTGGATTAACTTTCAACTTTGGTGATACTTACGACGAGTATTAGAATAAAAAGTTGAGCAATTGAGCTCTCTTCCTACAAGGTTTTCAAAACCTTTTAGGAATATTAACAATCACACGTGAAAAAACAAAAAATAGAAATCTCAATTGAAGTTTTTGAATCTGTTTCAGAGCTTCCAAAAGATATTCAAGAATTAATGAATAAGGCGCAAGAAGCACGTAATAATGCTTATGCGCCTTATTCACTTTTTAAAGTTGGAGCAGCTATTAGGCTTGCTTCAAACGAAATTACTATTGGCAGTAATCAAGAAAATGCAGCCTACCCTTCAGGATTATGCGCAGAGCGTGTGGCTATTTTCCATACAGGAGCACTCTATCCAAATGAAGAAATTAAAGCAATTGCTATTTCTGCCAGTTCTTCTAAGCAAGTTTTAACCGAACCCATTGGACCTTGTGGCGCCTGCAGACAGTCTTTGGCGGAATACGAACAAAAACAAAAATCTCCAATCGCTGTATATTTTATGGGGGAAACTGGAAAGATTGTTAAAACTAATTCAGTAATGGATTTACTTCCCTTAGGTTTCGATGCCAAATACCTCTAACAGCAGCATTAAATCTAAAATACTCACTTTCTAAATAAACTTTGTCCAAAACTCGCTTTTAGCAATTTTTCAGGCATTTGTATTTTAGGAATTGTTATTTGTATTTTCTCCTTTTAAAGTACTATTTTTGTTATCCGTTTAATAAATTTTCCCCTGGGAAAACCTTATAGCAGATAGATGAAGAAAATCACTAAGAAAACGTACCTAGATTGGTACGAAAACATGCTCTTTTGGCGCAAATTCGAAGACAAACTTGCGCAAGTTTATATCAATCAAAAAGTAAGAGGTTTTCTACACCTTTACAATGGTCAAGAAGCTGTTCTAGCAGGTGCTTTGCACGCTATGGATCTTTCTAAAGACCGAATGATTACCGCATATAGAAACCACGTACAACCTATTGGCATGGGTGTAGACCCAAGAAAAGTAATGGCAGAGCTTTATGGTAAGGCAACTGGTACTTCTCAAGGTTTAGGAGGTTCTATGCATATTTTTGCTAAAGAACACCGTTTTTACGGAGGTCACGGTATTGTAGGAGGACAAATTCCACTAGGTGCTGGCTTGGCTTTTGCCGATAAATATTTTGAAAGAGATGCTGTAACCTTAACCTATATGGGAGACGGTGCTACGCGTCAAGGTTCGCTTCACGAAACTTTTAACCTTACAATGCTTTGGAAACTTCCTGTAGTATTCTGTGTTGAAAATAATGGGTACGCTATGGGAACTTCGGTTGAACGTACCGCAAACCACACCGATATTTACAAACTTGGTCTTGGCTACGAAATGCCGTGTAAACCAGTTGATGCTATGAAGCCAGAAGTTGTAGCAAAAGAAATGGACGAGGCTATTAAACGCGCACGTCGCGGAGATGGACCGACTTTCTTAGAGTTGCGTACGTATCGCTACCGTGGACACTCAATGAGTGATGCACAGCATTATAGAACAAAAGAAGAAGTTGCCAAGAAACAAGAAGAAGATCCAATTAGCTATGTTCTTCACCAAATTTATGAAAACGATTGGGCAACTCAAGACGAGATTAAAAAGATAAACCAAAGGGTTAAAGACTTGGTAGACGAATGTGAAAAATTCGCTGAAGAATCTCCATATCCAGAGAAGAACGTGATGTTCGATTCTGTTTATGAACAACAAGATTACCCTTTTTTATCAGATAAATTATAAGAGATGGCAGAAGTAATAAACATGCCGCGTTTAAGCGACACCATGGAGGAAGGAACGGTAGCAACTTGGCTTAAAAAAGTTGGGGATACCGTAAACGAAGGCGATATTTTAGCCGAAATTGAAACCGATAAAGCCACAATGGAGTTTGAATCTTTTTACGAAGGAACATTACTTCACATAGGAATTCAAGAAGGTGAAACCGCACCTGTAGATACTCTTTTGGCGATAATTGGTGAAGAAGGCGAAGACATTTCTGATTTACTAAAAGGTAAAAGTTCTGAAGAAAAAGAAACTGATACCGACAACAAATCGAAAGAACAGGAAAAGGCTGAAGATTCTCCAAAGGAAACTGAGGAGTCATCAACATCAGAAAAAGCAGATTTACCTGAAGGTGTTGAAGTAATTACAATGCCTCGTCTAAGTGATACAATGACGGAAGGAACTGTTGCTAGCTGGCTTAAAAACGAAGGCGATAAGGTAGAAGAAGGTGATATTTTAGCTGAAATTGAAACCGATAAGGCTACCATGGAATTTGAGTCGTTCTATTCTGGAACGCTTTTAAAAATTGCCATTGGCGCAGGCGAGTCGTCACCTGTAGATGCTGTACTTGCTATTATTGGTCCAGAAGGAACTGACGTATCTGGAATTGTTGAAAGCTATCAAACAAAATCAAATACTTCTGAGGCACCTAAAGAGGAGAAGAAAGAAACTTCTAAACCAAAAGAAGCGGAAAAAGCGACTCCGGTTCAAGCTTCAAAAGAAAACACAAGGTCAGAAACTGTTAATGAAGGAAGACTATTTGTATCTCCTTTAGCAAGAGTTTTAGCTGAAGAAAAGGGAATTAACCTGCGTCATGTTCGTGGAAGTGGTGAAAATGGGCGTATTGTAAAAAGCGATATTGAAAACTATCAGCCAGCTGCACTAGGTGGAGCACAAGCTTACACTCCAGTTGGAACAGAAAGTTTTGAAGAGGTGAAAAACTCTCAGATGCGTAAGACCATCGCCAAGCGATTGTCTGAATCTAAATTTACGGCTCCAGAATACTATCTAACTGTTGAGTTGGACATGGATAACGCAATTTCATCACGCCAAGCGATAAACTCTGATCCAGATGTTAAAATATCGTTTAACGATATGATCATCAAAGCGTGTGCAATGGCGTTGCGTAAGCACCCACAAGTAAACAGCCAATGGTCACCAGAAGCTACAAAAATCGCAAAGCACATCCATATCGGGGTTGCAGTAGCAGTAGATGAAGGATTGCTTGTACCTGTATTGAAATTTGCAGACCAAATGACGTTCTCGCAAATTGGAGCTCAAGTAAAAGAGTTGGCTGGAAAAGCAAGAAATAAGAAAATAACTCCACAAGAAATGGAAGGTAGTACGTTTACTGTTTCTAACCTTGGAATGTTTGGAATAGATGAATTTACTTCTATTATAAACCAACCAAACTCAGCGATTTTATCGGTTGGGGCTATTGTACAAAAACCAGTGGTTAAAAACGGGCAAATAGCTGTGGGTAATACTATGAAGGTTACACTTGCTTGCGACCACAGAACAGTTGATGGTGCAACAGGAGCTAAATTCTTACAAACAGTACGACAGTATATCGAGAATCCTGTTACTATGTTTGTGTAGAAATTAAAAGACTACAAGGTTTTTCCGCTTTTTAACAGATCTCCTTGTAAGTTTAATATTCATTAGGTTTAGACCTACAAGGTGGGCTCCGGCAACACCTTGCAGGTCTTTTTATTAAATATCACTCCATGAAAAACATAATAATTACAGGAACATCAAGAGGTATTGGCTTTGAAATGGTGAAGTTATTTTCAGAAGCTGGACATAATGTATTGGCGCTTTCGAGAAACTCTAAGCCTGTTTCAGAGTTAAACTTGAAAAATGTTACTTCTTTAGAATTTGATATCGCTGACGGAGCTGCAATTGTAAAGCTATCCAGCTTTCTTCAATCAAGAATGGAAAGGGTAGATGTTTTAATAAACAACGCTGGACACTTAGTTAATAAACCTTTTGAAGAAATTACTGCCGAAGAGTTTAAGGCTTGTTACGATGTAAATGTGTTAGGGCCTTCTATTTTAATAAAAACCTTGCTACCTTATATAAACAAGGATGGACACGTGGTAAATATAAGTAGCATGGGTGGTGTTCAAGGCAGTGTGAAGTTCCCAGGACTAAGTGCATATAGCAGTAGTAAAGGTGCAATACTTACCCTAACAGAATTGCTTGCTGAAGAGTATAAAGAAACGGGTCCTTCTTTTAATGCTTTAGCATTAGGCTCTGTACAAACGGAAATGCTTGAAGAAGCTTTCCCAGGCTTAAAAGCCCCACTTTCAGCCACCGAAATGGCGCAATACATAATGGATTTTTCGCTTACGGGAAACAAGTTTTACAATGGGAAAATTTTACAGGTTTCGAGTACTACGCCTTAACTTTTTACAATTATCTAAGCTTTCTTTTTAGCAAGTTTTTTCTTTTTATCTTTTAATTTTTTAAGCCAAATAATTACCCCTGTAATCGGAAGACTTGTGGCAATCAAACAGGAAATAAAGTAAATAGTTTTTGAAAACCAGCCAAAGATTGTTCCCATGTGAAGTGATTTTATGGAACTCGCAATTTGCTCGTTTAGGAGTTTGTCTGAAAAAATTTCTTTAGCTATTATTGAACCATCACGATCTATTTTCAATTCGTCTACAGCTGTCTTAAAAAAATCTTGATCGTGGTATTTTCTAATATTAAATATTTCTTTTTCATCTGCAGGAATTTGTAAAACCGTAGTTCCCTCAAAAGGTAATTCTCTTTCGGTAATGTTTAATATATCAGTAAAATCTACACTTCTTTTATCTAAATCAATTTTAGATTCTATTTTAGGACCGCCACCTCGACCTCCAAAAACCTCAGTCCCGAGTACTGCACTCCCGGCATCCCTATACCATTGAAAAGACCAAAACAAACCTGTTACAGACATTATAACTAAAAATATAGCAGTGTAAAATCCCAAAGTTACATGTAGGTCATGGTTAATACGCTTCCACTTGCCTCGCCAAGCAATTTTAAAACCAGGTTTTAAATGTTTCCACTTCAGTTTTGACAATTTTTTCTTCGGAAACCAAAGTACGATTCCAGAAATAGAAAGAATTAAAAATATAATAGTTGATATTCCAACAATAGGCCTTCCGATAGATATATCTAGTAACAACCACCGATGCAATTTAAAGTTAGCCATAAAAAACCCATCCAACGGGTTTTCAGGTTTTTTGGCATACTCCCCCTTGTATTGGTCAACAAAAAACGTAGTCCCACGACGGTCATTTTTATTTGTCTTTACAGAAAATTCATAGGGTTTTGTAGGCTCTGGGCTAATACTCACGCGCATAACTTCACCTTCAGAAATTAGTTTTTGCGCTAATTGTTCAATAGGCAGCTTTGTTTCGGTTGGTGAAACAGTAATTTCTTCAGCAAAAACACTTTTAATTTCTTCTTCAAAAGTAAGTATGGTTCCCGATAAGCAAATAATAAGTAAAATGATTCCACTCCCTACTCCTAACCACAAGTGAACATCATTTATAAACCTTCGGATTGTATATTTTTTGGTTTTCATCTAAAAATAATTCAATTAATGATAAAGGCACAACCTTGGTCGTGCCTTTATTAATTAACAACTCAAACAACTAAAAGCTATAACGAACTACCCCAGCAACACTTCTTGGGTCAGTTTGGTTGATATAGCGAGTTCTATAGGCGTTGTAGCCTATTTCATTAAAGACGTTATTTAAAAGAAATTGAACACTCCAGTTTTGGTCGAATTTATATTCAGCTTGGAAGTTTACTAGCGTATATGCTTCTACATCGAAAGGTTTTTGCCCAGGAACAATCCCTTCGTGCGTTACGGGACCTGAAGACCAATCGTTAATTGGGCGTTCACCTGTAAAGTAAGCTCCTGCTCCAATAGTTAAACCATCTAAAGCTGTATTTGCAAACGAATAATTAGCATATGCATTAAACGTGTGTTTTGGAGTATTAAGCGGGGCAGATCCGTAAACATAAGAGGTGTGCTCCTTGTATTGAGCGTCTATATACGAATACCCACCAATCAACTCCAAGTTTTGAAGCGGACGACCTGTTAATTCAACTTCTATTCCTTGTCGCTGGTCATTACCACCTTGGGTGTAATACAAGATGTTAGTCCAAGTTTCGTCGTAAACAGGGAGGTTAATATTTTTATTTTTGATTTTGAAAAGTGTCACATTAAAACGCAGTCTGTCGTTTAACCAAGTAGTTTTTAAACCTGTTTCAATCTGATCGTAACGCTCATTACCCAATTCCTCACCGTTTTCACCTAAGCGTGAAGCTGTTCTTGGATAAGAACTATTGGTGTATGAAGCAAAAATATTGATGTTTTTAATTGGTGAAATAATAAAACCACCTAATGGATTAAAAGCGTCGCTACGCGTATTTTCAGTTTCAGAAATTGTTTCCGTAGAACTATAGCGCGCTCCTAAAAATGTTTTTAACCATGAATTCCATGAAATTACATCTTGTGCCACAAAACCTAGTGAATTTGTTTTTCCACCGCTAATATTGGGGTCGTTTAAAGAAACATTTGGTAAGCGATGTGCTATGTTCTGAAAAACATTAATGGTATCGACTACTCCGGCAGATTGGCTACTAGTACTTACTCGAGAAGAACGATAATCAAACCCAACTTGAAAAGTGTGTTTAATAGAACCCGTGTATACATCGTCACCAATTAAATCGAATTGCAAAACGCTGTTGTTATCATCTCGGGTTGATGTAGTATAGCTACGCTGACGAACATTGTATAATGGAGCGTCATTTTCTTCAATTGTTTTCCCTAGGCTAGCACCTTTATCGTCTAAACTTAAAGACGAGCTGTAAAATGCACCTTTTAAGGTAAGCTTATCGTTTAATTCGTGATCCATTCGAATTGCATAGGTCGTATTTTGGGTAATGGAACGATCATTTTCAAACCCTAAAAACTGTGAATTTGGAAGATTGTAGATTGCGTTTACATCATTATCTGCAAGGTTAACGGTTCCTAAATCTGGCGTACGACTATCGTAGTAATGGTCTAACTCTAGTGTTACAGTAGTTTTCTTATTCACTTTCCATTGGAAAGATGGGTTGAAATAAAAACTTTCTTTATCTACCATATCGCGATAGCTATCAGCTCTTTCTAATGCTCCATTTAAACGGAATGCAATGTTTTTTTCTTTGTTAAGCGGTCCATATAAATCGAAGGTTGGCCTAATCTGTCCAAAACTATTTCCTCTTAAACTCACACTTCCTCCTGTGTTGTATTTAGGGGTTTTGGTAACTATGTTTATAATTCCACCCGGACTTCCTAAATCGGTAGCCACCCCTTGTGTAATTGAGGCTGTACCTTTTAGAATTTGGATATTATCTACTCCCTGCATATCGGTTAGCACACCCACACCTCTAAAATCGGAGTGTACTCGCACGCCATTTTTAAGTATTGGAATACCCCTAAATCCACGAGACGACATACTTTCACGTTTATTCCCATAAGTGGCAAAAGTATAAACCCCGGGTACATTTTTAGTAGCTTCAGAAATAGATAGAGCTCCTTGATCTTCAATTACCTTTTTAGAAATAACAGAAATACTCTGAATCTGCTCATAAGGTTTTAATGGTAATCGAGTAATAGATTCAATTTTGTCTGGATGGTCGTTTCGGTTGCCAAAAACTTCCACTTGCTCTAATTCATTATCAAAAGGAAGCTGAAAAACAATCCCGCTTAATACTGGCTGTTTTGGATGAATTGCAATTGAAATTGCCTGATACCCTACTCCACTTGAAGTTAATTGCCATTCCCCATAAGGAATATTGTTTAAGGTAAATTCACCATCTCCATTTGCTGTTCCTCCTTTTTTTATTTCGGAGATATAAACACTAGCAAAAGGGATAGGATTGTTGTCGATATCGATAACCTTTCCTTGAATTGTTGCTACTTCCTGCGCTATCACAAACTGTGCGCAAATCATAAAAAGTAACGAAGTAATGTATTTCATTTTATGTTATATTAATTTAGATTGAATTTAAATAAAGCGCAAAACTATTGTGCAAAACTCAATTATCCAAGACTATTTAGAATTAATTTAAATAAAAATATTTAACTATTTGATACTAAAATAAATGACAGATCCTTTCGCTTTCCATTCTGATTTAAATTTTATATTTTGACATCTAAATGAGCTTTCTAAGGCTAAATCTGGGTATTTTTGAAGCTGTTTCTAGGTGTAAAAATTCATATCTTGACCTTCTATGATAGAGATTCTTGAGAAATATATTCCACAGGCGTCTGTTGTTCCAGTTTTTGAGCTAATAAAGACTCACAATGTTCACCTAAAAATTGTTAACCAACGTGTTACACGTCACGGAGACTACAGAAGAATGCCTAATGGGCAACATCAAATTACTGTAAACACTTCTTTAAATCAATATCGTTTCCTTATAACCCTTATTCACGAAATAGCACATTTAGAAGCTTTCGAAAAGTACGGCAGGCTTATTAAGCCACACGGAATTGAATGGAAGCGTACATTTCAATTGCTAATGCTTCCCTTTTTACGTCCAGAGGTATTTCCGAATCAACTTTTACCATTATTAGCGCGACATTTTAAAAATCCGACAGCATCTAGTGACACCGACGCAAAATTATCACTAGCGTTGAAGCAGTTCGATCCCGAGAATGATAAAAACTATATCTTTGAAATCCCCTTAGGTGGTAGTTTTAGACTATATAATGGGAGAATATTTAAACGCGGAAAAAAGAAAGTGAAGCGATATGAATGTGTAGAAATTGCAACAGGCAGAGTTTACCTTTTTAATCCAAATGCTGAAGTGGAGTTTTTGAAATAAATATGAAAAAATTCCGGTTAACAGTTAGCAAGAACTGGACTTAACCTATTAAAACATACAGACATCGAATTAGATCTTGTTCTCTAATTTTTTAGTGTCTTGAATCAAAACATTAACTATGAATAAAAATTATTATGCAGTAATAATGGCGGGTGGAATTGGCTCAAGATTTTGGCCAGTAAGCACACAAGAATTTCCAAAGCAATTCCACGATATGTTGGGTTCTGGAGAAACCTTACTGCAGAAAACGTTTTCGAGGCTTAACAAAATTATACCTTCGGAAAACATCTATATACTTACCAACGAAAGGTATTTGGAGATTACACTTGAGCAATTGCCTAAGATTTCAGAAAAGCAGGTAGTATTAGAACCTGCTATGCGAAATACCGCACCTTGCATTTTGCTTTCCGCTTTAAAAATAAAGAAAGAAAACCCGAATGCACTAATGTTGGTAGCACCAAGCGATCACTGGATAGAGGATGAACTTGCTTTTTCAAAAGACGTTCAAGAATGTTTTGAGGCTGCTGAAAAAGAGGATATTTTACTCACTTTAGGAATTAAACCTACTTTTCCTAACACTGGATTTGGCTATATAGAAAGCACTACAGAAACTGTGTTAAGTGAAGCTGAAGAACTTGATAGCCAAAAAGTAGCAAATAAAAACATCACTAAAGTAAAACAGTTTCGAGAAAAACCAGATTATGAAACCGCCAAGAAATTTATAGCCGCTGGGAATTTTAATTGGAATGCTGGTATTTTTATTTGGAGTGCCAAAAGTATAGTGAGTTCATTTGAGAAATATTTAGGCGAGATGCACACCTTGTTTTCAAATGGAAATGAGTTTTTAAACACAGATAAAGAAAAGACTTTTATTGAAGAAAACTATTCAGCGGCAGAAAACATATCTATTGATTACGGAATTTTAGAAAAAGCTGATAATGTTTACGTAAAAAAAGCTACTTTCGATTGGAACGATTTGGGTACTTGGGGAGCGCTTCACGACAAGTTAGAGAAAGATAATTTCAACAATTCTGTTGTAAATGCTGACACTCTCATAGAAAACTCGAAAAACAATATGATATTTACATCGTCAAAAAAACTTGTTGTTTTAGACGGAATTGAAGATTATATTGTAGTGGATAAAGAAGATGTTTTACTTGTATTTCCAAAGGATAAGGAACAAGAGATAAAAGAACTTTTAAAAGACGTTTCCAATAAGTTTGGTAAAAAATATTTATAAATGGAGAATTCAAATAACAATAATGAAATAAAGGTTACTCCTAATGACGAGGAGTTTGAGCAAGTAAAACTCAATACTTGGCAAAGCATCAAACAGTTCTTAAAAGAACTTTTCGACATTCGCGCAGACACCGACCGAGACGCTACAATTGATGCAGTAAAAAAAGACATTTCCTTTAAAGGGCATACTGCTTGGATTCTTATTTTCTCCATATTCGTTGCATCTATTGGCCTTAACGTAAGTAGTACTGCTGTTGTAATTGGAGCGATGCTTATTTCTCCACTTATGGGACCAATTGTAGGTATTGGACTGTCTGTAGCTATTAACGATGTAGAAACCCTTAGACGTTCGCTTATAAACTTAGGGGTAATGGTATTTTTAAGTGTGCTTACAGCGTTTCTTTACTTTAAGTTATCTCCACTTACCGAAGAAACACCTGAGCTTATTGCAAGAACATATCCTACAATTTTGGACGTGCTGATCGCTATTTTTGGTGGATTGGGACTTATAGTTGCTAAAACAAAAAGCGGGACAATAGCTAGCGTTATATTTGGGGTTGCAATTGCCACCGCCTTAATGCCACCCTTGTGTACTGTGGGTTATGGATTAGCAATTGGAAATGCTTCATATGCCGGTGGTGCTTTATACTTATTTAGCATTAATGCAGTGTTTATTGCGCTATCTACATTTATAGTTTCAAAAATTTTAAGGTTTCCATTAGTAAGGTATGCAAACAGTAAAAGACGTAAGCGAATTTCACAAATTGCATCTTTAATTGCTATTGCGGTAATGGTTCCTAGTGTATGGTTATTTATAAAACTATTAGACCAACAAGTTTTTGAAAACAGAGCTAAAGAGTTTGTAAACAAAACTGTAAAATACGACGGAGCCGAAGTAGTTAAATTCACTCAAGATTACAAGACAAAAGATATAGACGTTTATTTTATTGGTCGCCCAGTGCCACAATCTAAAATAAATGAATGGTTAACCGAGTTAGAAAACACTGACAAGCTAGAAACAGCTCGCTTGCGAATTTACCAAGGAACTGATCAAAGTGGAGAAATGGCAGCAAGGCTTTCCGGGGAAATTAAAGCAGGTATTTTAGAAGATCTTTACGTAAAAAACGAACAGATTATCCAAAATAAGGATGAAAGAATTCGCTTTTTAGAGGATCAAATCACCATGTTAAAAGTTAAGAGTATTCCTTTTGGTGAAGTGAGTAAAGAGCTTAAGATAAACTACGAAAACGTTGAAACATTTAGCTATTCAAATAAAATTACAACCGACTTTAAAAAAACAGATACACTGCCTGTTATAAACATACGTTGGAAGAAAAATGTACCAGCTAGACAACGCCAAGCAGAATTAAAGAAAATTGAAGCTTGGATTAAGTTTAAAATGAAATTGGATACGCTTGATGTATCAGAATACAGATAGGGTAATAGGCTGATTAAGCTTTATTTTCCTTTAACTGAACATCGCGTATTTTCTTAAATAGATCTGATGAATACACAAAACTGGTAACATCTTCATTATCAGTTTTGAAAATTTCTTGGTTAGTCCCTTGCCAAACTAATTTGCCGTTTTTAAGCAACATTACCTTCTCACCAATTTCCATAACTGAATTCATATCGTGAGTTACCACGATAGTTGTAATATCGTATTCATGAGTAATCTCCTGAATTAACGTATCGATTAAGGTAGCTGTTTTTGGGTCTAGTCCAGAGTTAGGTTCATCACAGAATAAATACTTCGGCTTGTTTACAATTGCACGAGCAATAGAAACACGTTTTTGCATTCCACCAGAAATTTCGGCAGTATATTTTTTATTAACCCCTTCGAGGTTTACACGTTTTAAAACTTCATTTACTCGAGCCAGCATTTCTGGCTTTTTCATCTTTGTAAACATTCGCAACGGAAACATGACATTTTCTTCAATATTCATCGAATCAAATAATGCTCCACCTTGAAAAAGCATCCCCATTTCCTCGCGAAGCTTGCGTTGCCTTTCGTCGTCCATATCTTGAATAGCCTCGTCTCCGTAATAGATTTTACCTTGTTCTGGCTTAAATAATCCAATAAGACATTTAAGCATAACGGATTTACCACTACCACTCTGCCCGATAATAAGGTTGGTTTTTCCTTTTTCGAATACAGTGGTAATCCCTTTTAGGATTTCTTCTTCACCAAATCTTTTATGTACATCTTCAATTTTTATCATGCGCTTAAAAGGAGTTGGGTTATTATATAGTTTGCGGCAATTATAAGTACACTAGTCCACACAAAGGAATTTGTACTTGCTTTACCTACTTCAAGTGAGCCACCTTTCATATAGTAACCTTGCCAAGAAGGTACAGTAGCTAATATAAAGGCAAATATGAATGTTTTAAAGAAAGCGTAAAATAGTTGATAGGGTATAAAATCTTCTTGAACTCCAGCAATAAAATCGGCAGAACTACTAAAACCACCATATACCGCTGCTACCCAACCTCCAAAAACTCCTAAAAACATTGAAAGCACTATCACAAAAGGATAAAACATTAGAGCGACAATTTTAGGAAATACCAAGTAGTTAAGGGAGTTTATTCCCATAACTTCCAAAGCATCAATCTGCTCTGTAACTCGCATAGAGCCAATACTGGAAGTAATAAAAGATCCAACTTTACCCGCCATAATAATTGAGATAAAAGTTGGAGCAAACTCCAAAATAACAGATTGTCGAGTTGCAAATCCAATTAAACTATCTGGAACAATTGGGTTGTCCATGTTTAATGCTGTTTGAATAGACACAACACCTCCCACGAAAAAAGATATAAAAGCAACGATACCCAAAGAACTTATAATAAGGTCGTTTATATCCTTAAAGATCATATGTTTCAATACTGATGTTTTAGTGAAGCTAGCGAACACTTTTTTAAGCATCAAAAAATAAGAACCAATATCATGTAAATACTTCATAAAATCTATAGTTATGGCTAAAGTACTAAATTTACATTAGTGTAATTTATAAAAGTGCGTTAAGAATTCATTGGTAAGATGCTTTTTACAATTTAAATTAAATTCAAAACATAGTATCTAACCTCCCAGACCTTTTATAACTTGTTATTTAAGCTTAATGCAATTATTAAGCTTAAATAACAGTCATTAAAATAAAAATCAATATTCGAAGAAACAATTACTTTAAAAGTTCCATCATTTTAAAGTAAATCTCATTGTTTTCATAAATCCCATTAAACAATTCTGCTCCAGGTCCTTTAGCAAAAACAGGCACCATAGTCCCAGAGTGTCCCGTAGTTGAAAACACTGGGTTTATTTTATTATAATCTCCATCTTTAGAAGCTAAAGTAAAGCCTCCGGTTTCATGGTCTGCAGTAACGATTACCAAAGTTTCACCGTTTTTAGCAGCAAAATCTAAAGCAACACCTATAGCTTTATCAAAGTCTAAAAGCTCTTCAATTAAGTAGTCACCTTCATTATTATGTCCGCCCCAATCAATCTGGCTACCTTCAACCATTAGGAAAAATCCATTTTCGTTTTTAGACAATTTCTCCATCGCTAATTTTGTTGCATTCGGAAGGAAATCCCCCCTACCCTCACTCATTTTTGGCATTCCATTTTCAGCAAGTAAAATCAATTGATTTTTTTCACTTGGAGATTTTGGTAATTTATCTGTTATCACCTCATATCCATTGTCCTTCATAGACGCCAATAAATCTTTACCGTCCTTTCTTTTGTTGAAAAACTTTAGACCACCACCTGCAAAAAAGTTAACTCCACTTTTTGGAGCAAATTCAGTAATTTCCTCATACATACTTCTGCTTTTTACGTGTGCGTAAAAAGAAGCAGGCGTCGCGTGTTGTATAGATGAAGTTGCAACAAGTCCGGTGCCGTATCCTCTTTTTACAAGATGTTCTACAATAGTTGGAACTGGAATGGTGTCTTTATCTACTCCAATAGCTCCATTGTAGGTTTTAACCCCTGTAGAAAAAACTGTTGCACCTGCAGCAGAATCGGTAATCAACTCGTTTGAAGAAGAAGTTTTACTCAAACCTATAGTATTAAAACGCTCAAAGTTTGGCTTCGCATTTTTATAATATATAGCTGCTGAAACCTGACTCAAGCCCATACCATCACCTATTAACAGGATAATATTTTTAGGTTTTTTCGATTCTTGAGGCACATGTGAAACGGTGTTATCTTTCACATTAACAGAAACACAAGAAGTTGAAATAATTGAAACTGACAATAAAATTGTAAGGAGAGAAAACTTAATCTTCATATTATTTAATTTTTCCGGTAAAAATAGGAATTAATAAGGTTATGATGTGTTAAGAGTTTGTTGTTAAATAAGGTATTCTACACTATTCTCCCGCTCATTGAATTAACGAACTCCTATTTTCCTAAAAATATTTTTCCAGCGCAAATCTCGGATAAACTTTCCTTCTTTTTCTGAAACCATATACTCTAGGTTTTCCCTTTTCGCTTTGTAAAAACCTTTTATTGTATTTATGAGAAATGAAAAGCTATTTTTTTTGGAAGCTAGTTTTGCTGAAGCGATAAACGTTAGCCAAAACCCATAACGCATTTTATAAAAAGCTTCTCCTTGTCTATATTTTGAAGCTTCTGTATAAACTTTCCCCGTTGGTTTTAAGTGCTTTACTTTTAAGGAAGTATCAGTTTTTATAGTCCACCCGTGATATTCTGCCAATAAACCATCTACAGAATCCCAACCAATAGATTTTTTAAGTCCGCCTATATCTTCAAAACACTTTTTACGATACAGTTTTATAGGTCCGCGAACTTTAGTTTTCTCTGAAATAGCTTCAAACTTCCATTCCCCATCGTTTTCAATATAGAGATTCCCTCCAGCTAAACCTACGTTATTATCAGCCTTGAAAAGTTGAATAGTTTTTTGAAAATAATCTTTAGGAAGTATTAAGTCGGCATCAAATTTTCCAATTAGTTCAAAATCTGAATCCAGCGATTCTAAGCCTTTGTAAAATGCATTTACTACTTTACTTCCAGGCTCGTGAAGTGCTTCTGAATTGTGAAAAACACTTTGGATAAAGGGATACTGTTTTGAAAATTGATCGACAATCTTTTGAGTGTCGTCAGTTGAAGCATCATTTACAACAACAACTTTTTTTGGAAGAATTGTTTGTTCAACGATTGATTGCAGCATCTTACCTATATAAGCCTCTTCGTTATGGGCGGGTATGATGATGTAAAAATCCATTAATCTCTAACAGCGTAAACTAAATAATATCTCGGTGTAAAACTACGTAGTATTGGACGTATTCCTATTTTCTTTACTGGGTTTGTAAACTTTTCGCGCTTAATAATTCGCCACCCAGCTTTTTCAAGAAGCCAATCAAATTGCCAATCTTCAAATTCGTGATAATGTCTATCCCATTTATCGGTTTTACTTCTATAGGCCGAAGCAAACCATAGTCTTAACGGGATTGATGCTACTAATTTCTTAGCTTCAATATCTTTTATAACATTAAAAGGAGACACTAAGTGTTCAAAAATCTCGAATGCTGTAACAACATCATAGGAATCAGTTTTTACAACATCGGTCTCCAGGTCTAAATCCTGCCCCTTAGTATTTGTTACGTTGTAACCTTCCTTAGTAAGAATTTCAGAAAAAGGGTTTGCAACCCCTAAATCAAGAATTTTCTCTTCTTTAGAAATTACATCATTTAAAAAACGTAATGTGTGTTTATATCTTTTAGTAGGAAATTTACCTTCGTACATATTTTTTAATTCAGAGTTCAGAATTCGGAATTCTGAATTAATTACACCCTATAAACTATCGCATTAATATTCATTCCTGCACCCACGCTTGCTAGAATAACTACATCTCCTTTGTTTAAGGAATGTCCTTCAAGTTCACCATTTAAAACTAAATCGTAAAGTGTTGGAACTGTAGCTACACTGCTATTTCCTAACTTACCTATACTCATAGGCATAATTTTATCTGGAGTAGGCTTGTCGTAGAGTTTATAGAAACGGTTAATAATAGCCTCGTCCATCTTTTCATTGGCTTGATGGATAAGAATTTTCTTAACCTCATCAATTCCAATTCCAGAATTATCTAGACAAGTTTTCATAGCGTCTGGCACTCGATTTAAGGCGAATTCATAAATCTTACGGCCATACATTTTTATATATCGGCGCTTATCTTTAATTTCTAAATTATTGCTTTCGCCAAAATAGATGAAATGAGCCTCGTCAAACGCATAGGTAGCGCTAAAATGACTTAATATGCCGCCTTCTTCATCTGTCGCTTCAACAACCGCAGCACCTGCACCATCGCTGTAAATCATTGAATCGCGATCGTGAGGATCAACAACTCTAGATAACGCTTCAGCACCAATCACCAAGCATTTTTTTGCAATACCAGATTTTAAAAAGGCATTGGCTTGAATCATACTTTCTATCCACCCAGGGCAACCAAAAAGCATATCGTATGCTACGCAGGTTGGTTTTTGAATTTTAAGATTGTGCTTTACGCGAGTTGCAATACTTGGAACCGTATCACTTTGCGCAGAGCCGTGTTTAACATCACCATAATTATGCGCTACAATAATGTAATCTAAATCTTCCTTATCAATCCCCGAATCTTTAATAGCCTTTTCGGCAGCAAAAGTTGCTATATCAGAAGTATTTAAGTTTTTAGGGATATAACGACGTTCGTCTATTCCTGTAATAGCCTTAAACTTCTCAATAATTGTATCATTTTTTTGACCAAATCGGGTGCCATCTTCATTGTAAAAATGATGATTCCCAAACTGTTCATTCTTTGCAATTTCGCTTGGAATATAACTGCCTATACCTGTTATTTTGACATTCATATTTTGAAAAGTTTTTTTTAAAAATACGGAAAAAAATAGTTAATCCCGATAGCTAAATAATGAAACGGTATTCAGTATTGAATTTATTTACTGAATACCGTTCCTTTTTAACTAATTAAGCTTCCATATAAGCTTCAATTGGGTCGCAAGTACAAATTAAGTTACGATCTCCATAAGCATCATCTACTCTTCTAATTGAAGGCCAGAATTTGTTGTCTGAAATATACTCTAATGGGAAAGCTGCTTCTTGTCTTGTATAAGGGAAGTCCCATTCATTTGAGGTAAGCATCTGTAAAGTATGAGGTGCATTTTTCAATACATTGTTTAGCTCATCTTTATCAGCACTTTCAATTTCTTGCCTGATAGAAATCATAGCTTCACAGAATTGATCTAACGCCATTTTACTTTCACTTTCAGTTGGCTCAATCATAAGAGTACCAGCAATAGGGAAAGAAACTGTTGGCGCGTGGAATCCGTAATCCATCAATCGTTTAGCGATATCTACAACTTCAATTCCTTTTGCTTTAAACGGACGACAGTCCACAATCATTTCGTGAGCTGCACGACCTCTTTCACCTGCATAAAGCACTTCGTAATGTCCGCTTAATCTTTCTTTGATGTAATTGGCATTCAATATTGCGTGTTCTGTAGCTTTTTTCAAACCATTTACTCCCAACATACAGATGTATGCATAGCTAATTAAGCAAACCAACGAGCTACCGTAAGGAGCCGATGAAATTGATGTAATTGCCTGATCACCTCCAGTTGGAATTACTGGGTTGGTTGGTAAAAACGGAACTAATTGTTCTGCTACACAAATAGGACCAACTCCAGGACCTCCACCTCCGTGAGGAATAGCGAAAGTTTTGTGAAGGTTTAAGTGACAAACATCTGCTCCAATAGCACCAGGATTGGTCAACCCTACTTGAGCGTTCATGTTTGCACCATCCATATATACTTGCCCACCATTTTCGTGAATAATACTAGTAATTTCGCGAATTGCAGATTCGTAAACTCCGTGTGTTGACGGATATGTAACCATTAAACAAGCAAGGTTGTCTTTGTGTTTTAACGCTTTTTCACGAAGATCGTTAACATCTATATTCCCTTCATCTGTAGCTTTAGTAACCACCACTTTCATTCCTGCCATTACCGCACTTGCAGGGTTTGTTCCGTGTGCAGAAGAAGGAATCAAGCAAATATTTCTATGTCCTTCTCCGCGTGATTCGTGATAAGCACGAATTACCATTAACCCAGCAAATTCACCTTGCGCACCACTATTAGGTTGTAGTGAAGTTCCAGCAAATCCTGTGATTTCAGTAAGTTGTTTTTCTAGTTTCTTTAAAACTGTTTGGTACCCTTCAGCTTGTTCTACTGGTACAAATGGGTGTACATTCCCCCACATTGGATCACTTAATGGCAACATTTCAGCTGCAGCATTTAGTTTCATAGTACAAGAACCCAATGAAATCATTGAATGATTTAATGAAAGATCTTTGCGCTCCAATTTTTTGATGTAACGCATCATGTCTGTTTCACTGTGGTACTTATTGAAAACTTCTTGTTGAAGGAATTCAGTTTTACGAGCTATTTCTTGTGGAATTTTATTGCCAGTTTCAAGTTCAGTTAACTTTTTAAAGTCTTTTTTAACAGCTTCAGCGAAAATAGCAAGTATTTTATTTAAGTCTTTTACTGTTGTAGTTTCATTTATCGAAATAGAAACTGTTTCACTATCTGGATAATAGAAGTTTACTTCTTTTGCTTCAGCTAAGAATTTGATTTTTGTAGCATCTGTTTTAATAGCTATAGTATCAAAGAAGGTATCGTTCACTTGCTCGAAACCTAATTCTTCTAATGCATTTGCAAGCGTAACTGCACTGTTGTGTACTTTTCTTGCAATATACTTTAATCCTTCTGGTCCATGGTAAACAGCGTACATACCAGCCATTACAGCTAATAATACTTGTGCAGTACAAATGTTTGAAGTTGCCTTGTCACGTTTAATATGCTGCTCTCTAGTTTGAAGCGCCATACGCAATGCACGGTTTCCGTCTGCATCTTTAGTAATTCCAATTATACGTCCTGGAATACTGCGTTTGTATTCTTCTTTTGTAGCAAAATAAGCAGCGTGTGGGCCACCATATCCTAATGGAATTCCAAAGCGTTGTGTAGTACCAACAACTACATCAACTCCATAATGTCCAGGAGACTCAAGCATCACAAGACTTAAAATATCTGCAGCAACCGCAACCTTAATATTGTTTGCGTTAGCTTTTTCGATAAAGTTTTTATAGTTGTGAACTTTTCCTGTTCTACTTGGGTACTGAAGAATAGCTCCAAAGAACTCATCAGCGAAATCAAAATCTTCGTGATTTCCTACAACCAATTCAATATCTAAAGGATTTGAACGAGTTTGTAATAACGAAAGTGTTTGTGGAAGAATATCTTCTGAAACAAAGAATTTAGAAGCGTTAATTTTTTTCTTATCTCTTTCACGTACATTATAAAGAAGCGACATAGCTTCTGCTGCTGCAGTCGACTCGTCAAGAAGAGAAGCGTTTGCAAGCTCCATTCCTGTAAGGTCACTTATTACTGTTTGAAAGTTTAATAATGCTTCTAACCTACCTTGTGCAATCTCTGCTTGATAAGGTGTATAAGCAGTATACCATCCTGGATTTTCCAAAATATTACGTTGGATTACAGGAGGAAGAATAGATTGGTGGTATCCTAAACCAATGTATGTTTTAAATAATTTATTTTTAGACGACAATTCTGTGATATGCTCTAAATACTCCTGCTCACTCATAGCCGTTTCTAGGTTGAGGGGTTTTTTTAGTAGAATATCGTCTGGAACGGTTTCATAAATTAGTTGGTCCATAGAGCTTACACCAACTGTTTCAAGCATCTCAGGAAGGTCACTTTCCCTTGGGCCAATATGTCTTAATGCAAAAGAATCTGTGTTCATAAAAATTGCCGAATTTTAATCCTTAGCCTTATTGATTGCCAAATAAAACGATCAAAAAAACTTAGGATTTATATAATAATAACATTTAGATTTTTAATATGAGCAGACTATTAAAACTCAATAGTTTGCAATGCGGCGCAAAATTACGATTTTTAACGAGAATCAATTCCTTTTTAGTGATTTGAAAAATTAATTTTTTCAACTAAATCAATAGGTTACTAACAGTTTGTCTAATTTTGAAATCATGAATTTTCTGAGAGGTGTTTTCAGGTTTTATATAAACAGCAGCATACACGTTGCTTTAGCTGTTTTAGCCTTCTATTTCATAACCGCTTTAGAGTATAATTTAAAACCATCAACTACCACCTCAGCCTTTATTTTTCTAGGAACAATATCGGCTTACAACTTTGTAAAATACGCTTCAATAGCAGGTTTACATCACAGAAGTCTTACCAATTCTTTACGGGCGATTCAAATTTTTTCTGCAGTATGCTTTCTGCTCTGGATTTTTCTAGCGCTTCAACTTTCATTTACAACAATTCTCTTTATCGCATTATTTGGAGTCACAACGGTACTATATGCAGTTCCTTTTGCACAACACAGGAGTCTGCGAATGTTTTCAGGATTAAAAATATTTGTAGTTGCATTTGTTTGGGCAGGAATTACGGTTATTATTCCATTTATAGCTTCGGAATCAGCAATCACAACTGATGTGATTCTTACTTTTATACAACGTTTTTTAATTGTAGTTGTGCTTATTTTACCTTTTGAAATTCGCGATATTCATTATGATGCGTTAGCCTTAAAAACTATTCCACAACAACTTGGTATTAAAAACACTAAAAAAGCAGGTTTAGCTGCTTTATCAATTAGTTTATTTATTGAGTTTTTTAAAGAAGCATCAGAAGCTGCTTATATCACAAGTTTGCTATTATTCTCAATAATTCTAGGTTGGGCTGTATTTATTTCAAAAAAAGAACAGAAGAGATATTTCTCTTCATTTTGGGTTGAGGGTTTACCGATACTCTGGTTTGTAATGTATGTCACTCTTAAAACAATCTAAGAATTAAGCTTATCGGCTAGCTCTTTTTGAAGTTTCTCTTTTAACTGTAATTTACTTTCGGGATTAAGAGTTTTAATCTCTACAGCTTTTAAAGTATTTGTAAGTTTTTGATTCTTCCTCGCATATTTGTTACAAAGTTTACAAAGCAAGAGGTGTAGTTTAAGTTTTAATTTTTCGGATATACTAATCTCCTTATATTGGTTTTTGTCACACAAATATGCTGCTTCGTGACATTTTAAAAATAACTTCATAGAATATTAATTGTACCAGTTTTTTTCTAAACACTCCATCAAATTCTTACGTGCTCTGTGGATAATAACCCACAGATTAGACGGAGTAATATTGTATTCTTTACAAAGAACATCCGTATCTTGATTTTCGATTGTTTTCTTTTTAAAAATTTCGCCTTGTTTTGTTGGTAGTTTATTTAAGCACTTTATAATGGCGAGTCCCAGTTCACTATTCTCCATCCTATCTTCGGCAGTTCTGTCAAATAAATCTGCAGCATTTTCCTCAAGCCAATTACCTTCTATATCATCGTTTTTATATGAAACAAGAACTTCAGCCTTCCCTTTATTCGAATTTTTTTTACGGTAATAATCAATTATTTTCCGCTTTAAAATCGAAATAAGCCATGTGCGTTCACTAGCTTCACCTTTAAAATTGTGTTTGGACCTTAGTCCTGCTAGGAAAGTTTCTGAAATCAAATCTTGCGCAATCACAGCATCATTCACCCTTACAATTGTATAATTGTAAAGATAATCGGCGTAATTATCTACCCACTTACTCGGATTTAATACTTCCACTATATAATTGTTTTATCTTTTTCAAAATAGAGGAGGATATTAATTTAGACTTAAGTTAAGTTCTTATTTAACACCATAAGATACGTCAAAAAATTTAAACTTCATTATTAGGAGATTAAATTCATTAAAAGTTTTAATTTTACGTAAATTAACTTACAAACTTCCCAATGAAAAACCTTACAACAACCTTTATCTTATTCTTTTTTATAGCAACTGCGGTAATTGCACAAAACAACAATTCATTTTACGCAACAATGAGTGGAGAGACTGCTTTAAAATTTAAGCAGTTATATCCAAATGATATTCAGATTTTAGATACAAAAAACAACGAATGTGCTGTTTATCTTACTGAGGAAGTTTCTCACAAAATACACGAAAACGTTCAAGTTCACGGTCCAGGATATATTTTTAGACCTTCTAAAGAAAAGGCGCTACAAGCTTTAAATAGAGTTCAAAGCAGAAATTCATTTTTAGAATACACAATCACAGAAACCGATTTGGTAAATGAATGCCTAGATCTGGTTAATAACCAAAACATAGAAGATGATATTCTAGAATTGCAAGCTTACGGAACCCGTCATCACGAAACATCTCAAGGCGAACAATCTGTTCACGACTTAAAAGCCAAATGGGATGCTATGATTGCACAATCCGGCAGAACCGACATTCACACTCGTATTTACAATCATCAAAACACACCAATGCCTTCTGTAATTCTAACTATTGATGGAGCCAACACTCCAGATGAATATGTTATTATTGGTGGACATTTAGATTCAACTTCATTTTGGGATATTAATGATGCTCCTGGTGCCGATGATAATGCTTCGGGAATCTCTTCTTTAAACGAAATGATTCGTGTGCTTATAGCAAAGGAGTTTGTTCCAAATCGCACTATTGAAGTTATGGCTTATGCTGCTGAAGAAATTGGACTTGTAGGTTCAGAAGAAATTGCTTCAGAATATGCAAGCAACGGAATAAATGTTGGGGCCTACGTTCAGTTTGATATGACAGGCTACAATGGTTCTAACGAAGATGTTTGGATTTCTACAGATTGGTACAACAGTAGCGCATTAAACAACTTTTTGGTTGATTTAATGGATCATTATAACGGAACCGGTAACCACGCTTTTACCTATAACTTTACCGAATGTGGATACGGTTGTTCAGATCACGCAAGCTGGGCAAACAATGGTTACGAAGCGGCATTTCCTTTTGAAGCTAAATTCAGCGAGTCTAATCCAAAAATACATACAGATGAGGATGTTTATTCTTTTTTCGACACCCCTGAACATTCAGCAAAATTTACCAAACTAGGCTTACAATTCTTAATTGAAGCTGCCAAGCCACAAACAATGTCGGTAAATGATTTTTCAGAAAACGCTATTGCTGTATTTATAAATGAAAACATACTTAATTACCGACTAAACAATCTAACTACAAACGTTGGCGATATCTCTATTTACAATATAGGCGGACAAAGTGTTATCAATGAAAAAGCAAATTCTCAATCTGGAAGTGTTAATCTTACAGCCTTAGACAAAGGTTTTTACATTGTAAAATTCAACTTTACTAACGGTAGAACATTGAGTAAAAAGTTTATTCTAAATTAATTCTCGTAATCAACAGGACACCTTAATAGCTTGTCTATTTATATCAGTAGAATTCAAAATATTGCGACCCAAAACAACTTAAATCTAATTGAGGTTAAGCAACTTTTTGGTGGAGATATCAATGAAGTATTCCTACTGAAATGTAAAGAAGGGGATTTTGTAGTTAAATTGAATGATGCTACAAAATTCCCTAAAATGTTTACTGCTGAAACAAAAGGTTTAAACTATTTGAGAGATTCGAATAGTTTTAAAATCCCTAAGGTTTTAGCAAATGGGGAAATTGAAAACACCTCATATTTATTACTCCAATATATCTCAAATGGAGAGTTAAATGCTGGTTTTTGGGAATCTTTTGCCGATAATTTAGCAAAGCTTCACCAGGTAACACAAACAGATTTTGGATTAGACCACGATAACTATATAGGTAGTCTGCCTCAAAAAAACAACTTTAGTAAATCTGCTTCAGAATTTTATATAAGTAATCGGTTAGAGCCACAATTCAATATGGCGTCAGAAAATGGATTTCAGTTTAAAAAGCTAGCTAGCTTTTATAAAACCATTTCCAAAATAATCCCAAATGAAGCACCATCTTTAATTCACGGTGATTTGTGGAGTGGCAACTATATGGTCAGTAAAAAAAGTCAAGCTGTTTTAATAGATCCTGCAGTCGCCTTTGCTCCTCGGGAAATGGATATTGCAATGATGGAGTTGTTTGGAGGATTTTCAGAAGAATTAATCATCAACTACAATTCTATTTTTCCTTTAGAAAAAGGTTGGGAAGACAGGGTTTCTCTTTGGCAACTTTACTACTTACTCGTGCATCTTAATCTATTTGGAAGTAGTTATTTACCGAAAGTGAAATCAATTATAAATAAATATTCTTGATTTAATAAAAACGTGTCGCTTATCGCAAAACCAATCCTTTATGGTTAGCAAGTAAAATCGTGGAATTAATTCCTATTTTTGCAACTCAAATAAAAAAACGAATTAAATGAAAGCATATATCTTCCCTGGACAAGGTGCTCAATTCACTGGAATGGGTAAAGACCTTTACGATAATTCTGCGAAAGCAAAAGAATTATTTAATCAAGCCAATGAAATCTTAGGCTTTGATATTGCCAAAATTATGTTTGAAGGTTCTGCCGACGAATTGAAGGAAACAAAAGTTACACAACCAGCTATATTTTTACACTCTACAATATTAGCAGAAGTAATGGGCGACAGATTTCAACCTGATATGGTTGCTGGACATTCATTAGGGGAAATTTCAGCTTTAGTAGCAAATAGAACCATAGTATTTAGCGATGGATTGCAGTTGGTTTACAAGCGTGCTTTAGCAATGCAAAAAGCCTGTGAGCAAACACCTTCGACTATGGCTGCTGTTTTAGGTTTAGAAGATCATTTAGTTGAAGAGATTTGTGCAAATACTCCAGGAATTGTAGTTGCTGCAAATTACAATTGCCCAGGACAATTAGTTATATCTGGTGAAATTGATGCTGTAGGCACAGCTTGTGAAAGTTTAAAAGAAGCAGGAGCACGTAGAGCACTTATCTTACCAGTAGGTGGTGCATTCCACAGCCCATTAATGGAGCCAGCAAGAGAAGAACTTGCTGCTGCCATTGAAGCTACTCAATTTACAGCTCCAGCTTGCCCTATCTATCAAAACGTGTCAACATTCGCAGTTACAGACCCTTCTGAAATAAAGAAAAATCTTATATTCCAACTTACAGCTCCAGTAAAATGGACTCAAAGCATTCAGAATATGATTAAAGATGGCGCAACAAAATTTATTGAAGTTGGACCAGGAAATGTATTACAAGGTTTGGTAAAGAAAATTGACCGTTCGGCAGAAACTGAAAAAGCAGAAATGTAAAGCAAAACTTCATATTTAAAATAATCTAAAACGTCGAAAGCCAATTTGCTTCGACGTTTTTTTATTCCTTTTCTTAAGATGTATTATTAATCTTAGCCTAGATATTAAAGGCTATACACTTATAACTCGATATCGAGTTCCCATTAATTTTCTATTTATTTTATTTTTTAAGGGTAACAATTTATAACCCGTGTTGATATAATGATATAACATCAAAAATATCAATACTATGAAAACTTTTTTATCAATTTTCAGCTTTGCAGTTCTAACTTGCTTAATATTTACTAGTTGCTCTTCTGATGACGACAGTACTATAAACGATGACACAAACAATTCACCATGTTTCAATTACAATAAAAATCTACTGGCTTTAAATACAGTATTCGACAACAATGTAAATGCTGTTATAGATTACAATTCGTTTCTTATAAACGACCTAGACAGTTCCGCTCCTATTTTTGAGGGAAGTTTAACAACTAATACCAATCTCACTTATCAATTACCTACAAGTACTTCCTTATATAATGATAATAGTAGGCTACACGGTATTCTTGTAACGAGAGCTGGAAAATATTTCACTTTCAACACAAATACGGGGACAGGACAGGAATTTACTACTCCATCAAATATAGCTGCACCTATAATTGTCGGTGGAGAAAGTTATGTAATTGAAGTTTCAAACTCTGGTTACGCAAATTCTGGAACCGACAATCACTTTTCTGTAAAACCATTTAATATGAGCAATGGAACTACAAGTACAGCACTTACAATTCCAGCGATAAACACCACTTTTAACAATAACAGTTTCTTTCACGTAGAATCTATGAGTGCAGCTTCAAACGGTGTAAACGAATTGTATTTTGTTTCAGGAACGAATTTGATAACCGTAAATGTATCTAATAATACAAGCTCTCATGTTGATTTATATCCATCATTTTCAAATACAGATTTTGTGAGATTTATCGGATTAGAATATTCTAAAAGCTTTGGACTGTTAGCAATAATGGATATGCCTGATATCAATTCGAGAAAAATCGTAAAAATAGATCCTACTAACGGAACGTATTCAGATTTACTTTCAATTCCGACAAATATAAATACTGAATTTTATTCTACAGTTTACAGTGAATGCAACAAGACTTACTATCTCACTTCTTTGGCTAACGGAAATACTGTACAAACCAATTATTTTGAATTTGATTTAGTGGCAAATTCAATTTCAAACACTCAGGTTTTCAACGATTATGTCTTTGGAATAGAACTTATAGATTAAAAAACCCTTTATAGAATTAGCCATAATACATCTTTGAAGGTTGAGGGGGCCTTCAAATTAAAAGCGAGTAGAAACAAAGTTTCTCTCGCTTTTTTTAGTAAACACTATGCTTTACTCTGTAATACTTTTACCTCTATTATAAAACTCTTTTCTTTCAAAATCTGGTACTAAGTCACCACCTGTAGCCCAAATGATATGGGTGGCATTGTTCATATTAATATTATTATTTTCGGCATACTCTGTTTTTGAAATAATCTGCGGACCGCATAAGCCAGCAGTAGCTGAAGGCTCTAAGAATATTTTTTCAGTGTCCATCAATTGACTTAATAGCCTAAAGAGACGATGATCTTCAAGAGTATAAATACCACTAATTAAATGTTCACTAACCGAAGTTGCAAATTTTGAAGGACGTCCTACTGCTAAGCCATCGGCCTCAGTTTTATTGTCTATCCCAATATCCTGTACACTAATATTACTCATTTCACCCGTAACTAAACCTGTTAACACCGCAGGTGAATGTGTAGGTTCTACAAAGAAACAATGTACATTATCGCCAAAAATTTGTTTTAGCCCAAAGGCAGTTCCTCCGGGAGAGCCACCAACACCACAAGGAGAATATACAAACAACGGATGCGAATCGTTCACCTTAATATTAGCTTTTTCTAATTGTTCCGCCAATCGAAGCGCCCCAACTGTATAGCCTAAAAACAGTTTTTTAGAATTTTCATCATCAACAAAATAAGCCATTGGGTCGGCTTTTGTTTTTTGTCTTCCTGCCAAAATTGCTTCACTAAAATCTCCTGCAAACTCTACTACTTGAACTCCTTTGGAGCGCAACAAATCTTTTTTCCAAGGTTTAGCATCGGCAGAAACATAAACCGTTACTTGAAAACCGAGCTTAGCACTAATAATTCCAATACTCAACCCGAGGTTGCCTGTAGAGCCAACGCCTATTTTATATTTGCTAAAAAATTGCTTGAATTTATCAGAAAGAAAAACTTCATAGCTATCTACTTTATTTAAGATTCCAGCCTTTAAGGCTAATTCTTCTGCATAGTGTAACACCTCAAAAAAACCTCCTCTAGCCTTAATAGATCCAGCAATAGGTAAGGCATTATCACATTTCAAAAATAAACGACCTTCAATCTTTGGCGATTCTTGGTTTAAAAGCTCTTTCATATTTTGAATTTCCTTTAAAGGAGATTCAAGAATGCCGTTTGTAGCTTCAGTTTCTGGAAAAGCTTTAACAAAAAACGGAGCAAATCGTTTCCACAATTCTTCCGCAGCCTGTATATCCTTCATTTTTATAGGAAATTTAGGCATTTCAGAATGGCGTTTCTTTTTGTCGTTAAGCCAAACCACAGGTTTTAAGTCGATTACTTCCTTGAGAATAGGCGACTTTTCTACAAATGAATCTATTTTATTTGATGAATACATTTTTTCTAGTTTTTATAATAAAACCGGTGATAACTTAATAACTAAATAGAATAGCAATTATGAATTTTTGGCTACACCTTCTACACGAGTAGCTGAATCAGCTTTGTTTAAGCTCAACCTAACAGTACTCGTTTCAAGTGCTTTTAAATCGTGTGGCACTCCACCTTCAAGCGCTACTAAATCACCTTTCTTTAAATTATGAATTGTCCCATTTACTCCAAAATCTATGGCGCCTTCAAAAATTTCCACCACAATTGGGAATGGCGTTTTGTGCTCTTTCATTACCTGACCTTCCTTAAAAGTAATCCTGATTTCCTTCCCTGAATCGGTATCTATTAAAACCTGAATCGCTGGTCTGTTTTCATTGTATTCTAGATTGTCTATAAGTGATGCTAGTTTCATAATTAATACATTTTTTAGTTTCGTTATTTAGAATCATTCAAAATTAAATAAAATTACCTTATTGTCCTAAATTAAAACAACAAGTTTTCTACTTATGATTAACCTCATAACTATTAGAAATCAGTTTTATGAAATTTGTTTAATTGTTTAAGAATGGATAAAAAAAATGCATAAAGGAATCGAAAATAAATATTTATCACTTACACCTCTTATTGAAGATCACGATGAGGTGATTCTTTTTTGTGAACGAATAAGAGAAGCGCTTCAAAGAAAAATTGATAGTAATCGGATTAAGGGTTATATCGATTGGTTTAAAGAAACTTATCTAGATCCACATTTTGAAATTGAACAAGAATTTATTTTTCCAATATTAGGGAATAATAATGTTCGAGTGAAAAGGGCTATTGCAAATCACCGACGACTAAATCGATTGTTTAATGAAACGTCTAGCCTCCATACAGTTTTTCACAAAATTGAAGAGGAACTAACTACTTATATAGGCTTTGAAGAACGCATATTATACCAAGAAATACGAGCTATTACTACTCAAGAAGCGTGGAAGGAAGTCGAGGAAAAACACTCCCAATTAAAGTTTTCGGATGATGAGTGGACAGACCGGTTTTGGGAGGTTTGATGTGTATATCTTAAATCAACTAAAATAAAAAACGCCGAATGATAAGGAATCATTCGGCGTTTCTTTTGAATTCAAAATTATGAATTCACAATTTTTCTAAGCACTTATAACACAATCTTCGCAATCTTTAATTTCACCATAATAGGTTTCGCGATATTTGTGTAATGTTTTAAAAGGGATGTTTAAAAATGTTTTTTTAATGTAAATCACACTTGTTGTGAACATTCCCATTTTTTGTGTAAATCGTTTTTCTGTTTTTGTTTGTCGTTTCACTGAAACTAACTTCATCATATTTTTTTTGACCCCCTTCAGCTCGCAAAGCATTCATTTTGAAGCAGAAGTCCAGAGTACTATTCGAGTGCAAAGAAACAAATATTAGCTCCTAATTCCAAAAAATGAGCGTTAAACCTATCTTAAGTTTAAATAAACGATTTTATAAACCCTTACGTTTCTATGAATTTTCACGTACTTTCAGCTCCCATTTCCAGGCAGATGCTAAGGCTTCTTCCATTGTTTTTTGTGCCTTCCAACCTAGTTCTTCATTAGCTTTTTTAGTATCGGCGTAAACAGAAATAACATCACCTGGGCGACGATCTACAATTTTGTAATTCAATTTTTCCCCTGTAGTTTTTTCAAACGAATTTACTACCTCCAGCACAGAACTTCCTCTTCCTGTACCTAAATTGAAAACTTCATAATTCGATTTGTTTTTTTCTGAAAGAAGGCGTTCTAAAGCAATAACGTGTGCTTTTGCTAAATCTACAACATGAATATAATCGCGAATACAGCTACCATCTTCAGTTGGATAATCGTCACCAAATACAGAAAGTTGTTCGCGAACTCCAGCTGCAGTCTGAGTGATAAACGGAACTAAATTTTGAGGCACTCCCGCAGGTAGCTCACCAATTAACGCAGTTTCGTGTGCTCCAATTGGATTGAAATAGCGTAGTGCAATAGTTTTTAAAGAAGAAACAGAACAAGTGTCCTTTAATATCTCCTCAGCAATTTGCTTGGTATTACCATAAGGTGAAGTAGCAGGTTTTACAGGAGCATCTTCGGTAATTGGCAACGAATCTGGCTCACCATAAACAGTGCAAGATGAACTGAAAATAAAATTATTGATATGATGAGTGTTACACTCCTGAAGCAAATAAATAAGAGTGTTTAGATTATTTTCGTAATACAATAATGGTCTATCTACACTTTCCCCTACAGCTTTACTTGCTGCAAAGTGAATAATACCATCAATATCATTATTGCGCTTAAAAAAGTCGGATACTGCCGCTTTCTCACGAAGATCCAAACGTTCAAAAGTGGGTGGAGTTTTAGTAATATCTGTAATACCTTCCAAAACGTCTAAAGACGAATTGGATAAGTTATCTATAATTACAACTTGATATCCTGTTTTTTGTAATTCAACTACAGTGTGACTACCTATATATCCTAATCCTCCTGTTACTAATATTTTTTTCATAATTCTACTCCTGTAACTCAGGCTATTTCTTTATTAATTATTCTCCATAAATTCGATGACAGTTTTTGTGATATAATCTATCTGCTCATCATCAAGCTCGGTATGCATTGGTAAAGAAATAACTTCTTTAACTAACTGATTGGTAACCTCAAAATCTTCCTCTTTATATCGCTCATCTCTGTAAGCCTTTTGAAGATGTAACGGAATTGGGTAATAAACACCGCAAGGAATTTCGTTTTCATTCAAATGTTTCACTAAAGCATCGCGATCTGCATCTACAATCTTTAAGGTGTATTGGTGGTAAACGTGACAGTTACATCCATCTATTTCTTCATTCGAACACTTTCCACAGCCAGTAGGTGTGATGATGTTCTTATGATTTTTAAAAGCTTCAGAATACTTTTGAGCTGCAATTTTTCTAGCTTTATTGTAGTCATTTAAATGAGGTAATTTTGCACGAAGCACAGCAGCTTGAATAGAATCTAATCTACTATTAACGCCTACAACATCATGGTGATAACGTTCGTACATACCGTGATTTACAATGCCGCGAATTATGTGCGCCAAATCATCGTCATTTGTGAAAATTGCTCCACCATCACCATAACATCCTAAGTTCTTAGAAGGGAAAAATGAAGTAGAAGCAACGTGCCCAATAGTACCAGTTTTTTTCTTAGTGCCATCTTTTGAAGTATAATCTGCGCCAATTCCTTGGGCGTTATCTTCAATTACATAAAGATTGTGTTGTTCAGCAACTTCCATAATTTCATCCATATTGGCCGCTAGACCAAAAAGATGTACAGGAACAATAGCTTTTGTTTTTGGAGTAATGGCTTTTTTAATTGCTTCAATATCAATATTGAAGTTAACCGGATCCACATCAACTAAAACCGGAGTTAACTGTAAAAGTGCAATAACCTCTACAGTTGCGGCAAAAGTAAAATCGGCAGTGATAACCTCATCACCAGGTTTTAAGCCAAGACCCATCATAGCAATTTGAAGGGCATCGGTACCGTTTGCACAAGGAATAACGTGTTTTACCCCAAGGTAATCTTCAAGCTCCTTTTGAAATTGGTGAACTTCTGGACCATTTACGAAAGCTGTAGTTTCAATTACGTTCATAATAGAACTATCTACACGCTCCTTAATATTTTTATATTGACCCTTAAGGTCTACCATTTGAATTTTTCTCATTTTTTGTAATAGTATTGAATTTGTAAAATTACGAAAAATGAAGTTTGTAAACTTCAACTTAACGAGTTATTGGCGATTTAGATTATTGAGAGGATATTTTAGAATTTGGATGTCGAATTTTGGTATTTTTACACGCGATGCACATAATCTATAACCTACTTATTTATTTAGCCTCCTTCGCCTTGAGGATTGTGGCGCTATTCAGCAAAAAAATAAAATTGTTTGTTGATGGCAGAAAAGATGTGGTGCATATTCTTGGTAAAAACATCTCGACTTCCGATAAAACTATTTGGTTTCACTGCGCATCCTTAGGTGAGTTTGAACAGGGAGTACCGATTATGGAGGAGATGAAAAAGGCAAAACCCGATCATAAAATCATAGTTAGTTTCTTTTCACCTTCGGGTTATGAGATTAAGAAAAACACATCTTTAGCAGATGTAGTTGTTTATCTACCTATGGACACACCTTTAAATGCTAAGCGATTTATAGATGCTATACATCCATCGCTTTCAATTTTTGTAAAATATGAGTTCTGGCCAAACTACCTTCTTCAATTAAAAAAGAAAAACATCCCTACCCTACTTGTTTCTGGGGTATTCAGAGATAATCAAATCTTTTTTAAACCTTATGGAGGATTTATGCGGAAAGCGCTAAAAAGTTTCAACCACTTTTTCTTACAAGAAGAAAATTCGGTTAAACTATTAAATAGCATAGGTTTTAAAAACACAACCTTAAGTGGCGACACTCGATTTGATAGAGTATCTCATCAAATTGAAATGAACAATACGCTAAAGTTTGCTAAGGAATTTAAAGGAGACTCACTTTGTATTGTTTGCGGGAGTACTTGGCCAGAAGATGAAGCTGTACTTTTAGATTATATAAATTCAGCACCAAGAAATGTGAAATTTATTATTGCGCCTCATAAAATTGAACAAAGTAAAATTGAGGCGTTTACCGAAAAACTATACAAACAAAAAGTTATTCTTCATTCACAGAAAGACGATGTTAATCTCGCCGAATACTCCGTATTAATTATTGACTGCATTGGTCTTCTTACCAAGTTATACAGCTATGCAGATATAGCCTATGTAGGTGGTGCTATGGGTAGAACGGGATTACATAACATTTTAGAACCAGCAACTTTTGGAGTGCCTATTATAATTGGAAAGAATTACAATGAGTTCCCCGAAGCCATACGACTCCGCAATTTAGCTGGCCTATTTTCAATTTCAAATCCCCTAGAACTTAGTGATGTTTTAACAAAGTTGGTCTCTGACGCAAACTATAGAAAGAAAACAGGAATGATTAGTGGACACTTTGTTAACTCAAACACTGGAGCCACCAATAAAGTGCTGGATTACATTGCCAAACACCACAATTAAACCCTCATTTATTTCACGATTTACGTCGTACTTATTTAAAAATCCTCTTTTATATTAGTAATTCTTTCACATTTTTTAGTATTTAATTACCATAAGTGTATTTTTAATTACCTTAGATTTGTCCAAACAATCTAATTAAATCTATATATGAAAAAATTAATTTTATTATTTGCTATATCTGCTGTAGCACTTGGTTCTTGTCGTGAAACTAAAACTGAAACTAAAGAAGTAATTCGCGAAGTAAAAGTTGAAACTCCTGAAAAAACAGACAACGAGGGAATTTTAGAAAGAGCTGCTAAAAAAGTAGACAAGGAAGTAAATGAAGAAATAGACAAAACAATTGATGAAATCGGAAACGACTAATCACTTTGTAATTTTAACATAAACTAATCACTAACTAAAACTAAATCAAACAATGAAAAAATTAACAATGATTGCCTTATTTGCAGGATTTTTAACAGTTTCTCTTACATCTTGTAGAGATCAAGAAACTAAAGAAGAAACCTTAGAAGAAACTTTAATTGAGGACATGCAAGACAAGGGCGCAGATATTAAAGTAAAAGACGACGGTGACAAAATTAAAATGAAAACCGAAGACGAAAAGGTGAAAATTAAAACCGACGAAGACGGTGATACTAAAATTAAAGTAAAGGATAGAGACTAATTTTCATCTTGCCTATACAAATTAAAGGATGCCCAGAAATGAGCATCCTTTTTTATTTCAACCCGCTTATCTGTCCTTTTAATTCATCCATAGATTGCTGCAATTGTCTTAGCAAACTACTTTCTGAAGGCTCATCTACACCGAAGCTCAACTTACTATTTACCATCCAAAGCTCTTGAATGTCTCTTACTTTTACTTCTATAGGTAAATAACTTTCGTTTAGTGAAATCAGCCTAATAGACTGAGGGTTACCAGGTATTTTCTGTAATTTTTTCACTAAAACAGAATCTCTTAAAACAACAATATAAATTTTAGAATCGGTAGCCTCATTAATACTTGCTACTGCCCTACCTAAAACCCATTCATTAGGTTTTATATTTGGCAACATACTATCTCCTTCTACTTGAAAACCTCTATATGAGGCATTTCTATATTCTGGCAAAGGAATATTAAATGCTGGTAAAGTTTGATACCAACCTGTATCCTGAATGTTGTTAGGATAACCAGCCGCAGCTTTTTGATTCACTAAAAGAATACTGTCATTGCCTTCGGTATCTAAAGTGATAATTTTTGGACTAACATCTCCTCTGGAAGAATCGATGTGCTTCTCATAACTTTTGCCGTAAAGCCACAATGGATTAATATTAAATTGCGCCATTAACTCCATTACTACTTTCCCAGTAATTTTTGTTTTACCACGCTCAATATCAGCGGTGGTAGACCCAATATCTAAAAGTTCAGCAAACGATTGCTGGGTGTGTCTTTGTTCTTCGCGAATTTTCTTAAATCGCTGTGCCTCAATGGTTAGTTTAGATTCCATACACAAATATACTTCATTTTGGAATATATCCAAATTAATTTTGGATTTAAACCTACTTTCTAGGATTATTTCCTTAATTTTGGCAATATTCCAATATTGTATGGATTTTAAAAGAATAAATGAAAAGTTAGAAATACTGGCAGACGCAGCAAAATATGATGTTTCCTGCTCGTCTAGCGGTAGTAATAGAAAGAACACATATAAAGGTTTAGGCAATAGCAATGGCATGGGAATATGTCATAGCTATACCGAAGACGGCAGATGTGTTTCGCTATTAAAAATACTCTTAACCAATCACTGCATTTTTGATTGCGCTTACTGTGTAACTCGAAAAAGTAACGACATAAAACGAGCTGCTTTTAAAGTTCAAGAAGTGGTAGATCTAACTATTAATTTTTACAGAAGAAATTATATAGAAGGCCTGTTTCTTAGCAGTGGAATTTTCAAGAATGCCGATTACACCATGGAGCGTCTAATTGCAGTGGCAAAAAAGCTCAGGCAAGAAGAAAATTTCAACGGTTATATTCATTTAAAATCTATTCCCGGTGCGAGTGATGAATTGATGCGAGAAGCCGGACTTTATGCAGATAGACTGTCGGTGAATATTGAAATTCCAACTGAAAAAGGTTTAAAACTCCTTGCACCTGAAAAGGATAGAAAGGATTTTATAAAACCTATGGAAAAAGTGAAAAATGAAATCATTCAATATAAAAATGAAAAGAAACTTCTGAAAAAAGTTCCCATTTACGCTCCCGCTGGGCAAAGTACTCAAATGATAGTTGGGGCTAGTGGCGAAACCGATGCTGAAATAATGTACACTTCAGCATATTTTTACAAATCGTTTAATCTAAAAAGGGTTTATTATTCGGGCTACGTCCCAATCAGCAACGATAGTCGCTTACCCACAATCGGATCGGCCGTTCCAATCTTGCGCGAAAACAGACTCTACCAAACCGATTGGCTTCTTCGCTTTTATGGATTTGACGTTCGTGAACTGTTAAACAAAGAACACCCAAATCTAGAGTCGGATATAGATCCAAAATTAAGTTGGGCGTTGAGAAATCTAGATCAGTTTCCTATAGATGTCAATAAAGCTGATATGAGAATGTTATTACGCGTGCCAGGCTTAGGACTAAAATCTGTAAATAAAATTATCAAGGCACGCAGATATCGAAAGTTAAATTGGGAAAACTTAAAATCTATTGGAGCTTCCTTAAACCGAGCTAAATATTTTATTGTTTGCGATTCTACTACTTTTGAAACAAAGGATAGAACCTCCGCACAACTCAAAAGCATAATTCTATCAAACTCGAGTTCCAAGTTTTCGGCAACTTTAAGCAATCAATTAAGCCTTTTCGACAATCCGAATACACTATCTGCGTGAAAACCATTTTAAAATACGATGGTTCTTTTGAAGGTCTTTTGTCGAGTGTGTTCTATGTTTATGAACACAAGTTAAAAGAAGTTTCAATTATAAAAGAAGAGCACTACGAACCTAACTTTTTCGACCATAGCATAACAATACTTTCTGAACCAAAAAAAGCCAAGCGAGTCTGGCAGGGCTTGTCTAAGAAAATATCACCTAAGGCGAAGACTAAGCTTTATAAAGCATTTTTAAGTGAAACCTTAAATATTGAAAATACTATTCTCTATTATATAAGAAAAGCGTTATCCGCGAGTGTAAGTATAGAAAATGATTTTACCGATTCGGAAATTTTACATTTAGAAAAAACCGTAAAAAAGGTAGATAGAGAAAAACACAGAATGGATGCATTTGTACGATTTCAACTTACTAAGGACGGAATATACTTCGCTACAATAGAACCAGATTTTGATGTTTTACCTTTAAACACATCCCACTTCAAAAGTAGATATGCAGATCAAAGGTGGTTGATTTACGATATAAAAAGAAATTATGGAATATTTTACGACTTATTAAACGTTCAAACCATTACCTTAGAGCTATCAAAAGATATCCACAGAGGAGATAAAGCTTCTTTATATTTTACGTATGAAGAAATAGAGTTTCAAAAGCTATGGTTCAATTACTTTAATAGCAGTAATATAGGCTCAAGAAAGAATATTAAGCTACATATTAAGCATATTCCTAAGCGGTATTGGAAATTTTTAACAGAAAAAAAATTTTGAATCATTTTTTTACTTACTTTTGCTCATTATTAATCACTAATATATTACCAAAATGAAAAAAATATTTTTATCACTTGCAGCTCTTGCTTTAGTTGCTTCTGTTTACTCTTGTAGAGAAACTACTGAAGTAAAAGTTGACGAAACTGCTGAGTCTATTGAAACTGAAACTGAAAACGCACTAGATAACGCTGGTGACGCTATTGATGATGCTGTTGATGCAACAGGAGATGCAATGGAAGATGCAGGAGATGCTATCGAAGATGCTGCTGAAGACACTAAAGATGCTGTAGAAGACGCAACTGACGGTCAGTAAGCAATAAATTTGCTATAAAATTTAAGCCTTTTCTTAATTGAAAAGGCTTTTTTTTGCATTATAGTTTAATCGAAGATTATCTTAACATCTTCTCTCTTTCTTCTCTAATTGGAATCCTAGTCCATTTTTTATCCGATTCAGACTTACTGCTCGCTTCAGTAATTACCTTGGTATCTTTTATTTTTTTGAGATTTAGTTTTTTCTCTCGAGAAATAAACAATCCAGAAGTTAGTCTATTCTTATATTTTAAATGGTGAACAAATATTGGCAATGGTTCGGTTGGCTTCCACTTATTCTCTGTAAGCGCTATTCGGATAAAAGTTAGATCGGGATTGTTGTCCTGTGGTCTAAACCTGTTTAGGTTTTCTATATATTCACGATAGTAATCTTTAAAGAAAACATAGTTGAAATCGAGGTTGTCTAATTTTTCATAGAACTCCTTAATATCATCTAAAGCCCTGGAAGCTCGCTGTGGATTTGAAAACCTATGTCTAAATTCAACGATTAAGTTGTGGAACTTTCGCTGTTTTTCGATGAGTGGTTTTGTGCCAAGAGAAAGAATATTCAATATCAAATTAGCCATTAGCTTTTAGCATTTTGATGAATGGCAAATTTACGGAATAGAAGAGAATTAGGGAGAAATAAAAGGTTAATAAATAACAGATAAAAAAAATCCCCAATGTTTTACAACAAAGGGGATTTCGTACTCGAGGCGGGACTTGAACCCGCACGACCAAATGGTCACAGGATTTTAAGTCCGGCGTGTCTACCAATTCCACCACTCGAGCTTAAAAGAGGTTGTCTAATACAACCTGGACTTAACAAAAACACCGAAAAACGGGATTTCAGTTGAGCGAAAAACGGGATTCGAACCCGCGACCTCCACCTTGGCAAGGTGGCGCTCTACCAACTGAGCTATTTTCGCGTATTCTTAAAAACCGAAACAAGCACCTCCAATAAATTTGAAGATACTCTATTTTCTCAATTTTACCTGAGAAGGTTATTTTCGCAAGATTTTTAATGAACGTCGCTTCTTATTCAAAGCGGAGGCAAATTTATAAATTTTACTTCAATCACAAAGTGTTTTTTGAGAAATTATTTTCAAAATTTACTTTTTTATTTTTAACGTTGCATTCCGCTCTAACATTCGCTTAATTTCATTTAGCTTCATTAAAGCTTCCACAGGCGTAAGTGTATCAATATCAATATCTAATATTTCTTCACGCAATTCTTCAAGCAGAGGATCGTCTAATTTTAAAAAGCTCAATTGCATTTCATCTTGTGAAATAGACTTCATTTCTTCAGTCAATTCTTCCGATCCGTGATTTTTTTCTAGCCTTTTTAAGATTTTATTTGCGCGCTGAAGGACCGTTTGTGGCATTCCAGCCATTTTTGCAACGTGTATCCCAAAACTGTGATGACTACCACCAGGAATCAATTTTCGCAGAAAAAGCACATTGTCTTTTAATTCCTTTACCGAGACATTGAAATTTTTGATTCGCTGAAAAGTTTCAGTCATTTCATTCAACTCGTGGTAATGCGTAGCAAAAAGTGTTTTCCCGCGAGAAGGATGCTCGTGTAAGTATTCACTAATCGCCCAAGCAATCGATATCCCATCATAAGTACTAGTACCACGTCCAATTTCATCTAATAGAATTAAACTGCGCTCCGATAGGTTATTTAGAATACTTGCTGTTTCATTCATTTCAACCATAAAAGTAGATTCGCCCATCGAAATATTATCGCTAGCCCCTACTCTGGTAAAAATTTTATCTACACAACCCATCCTAACAGCCGATGCAGGAACAAAACTCCCCATCTGTGCCAATAATACTATTAAAGCTGTTTGCCTAAGTATTGCCGACTTACCACTCATATTAGGACCGGTAATCATAATAATTTGTTGAGATTCCCTATCTAAGAAAACATCATTTGCAATATAAGGGGAATCGGGTGGTAATTGCCTTTCAATAACGGGGTGACGTCCGTCTTTTATTTCTAAATCGAAGGAATTATCAAGTAGCGGACGACTATAGTTCGCTTCTTTAGCCTGAGTTGCGAAAGAGCACAAACAATCTAATTGCGCTATCAAGGCAGCGTTTTGCTGTACTGAAGCTATATATTCTAGCATCCACTCTACTAACTTAGCAAAAAACTCTTGTTCTAAGGCTAAGATTTTTTCTTCAGCACCAAGAATTTTAGCCTCGTATTCTTTAAGTTCTTCGGTTATATAACGCTCGGCATTTACAAGGGTTTGCTTGCGTATCCACTCTGCTGGTACTTTGTCTTTATGAGTGTTTCTAACTTCAATATAATATCCGAAAACATTATTTGAACCTATTTTAAGAGAAGAAATACCTGTGCGATTGGTTTCACGCTCTAGCATTTCATCTAAATATCCTCTACTATTTACTGATATATTACGAAGGTCATCAAGTGTTTCTGAAAAACCTTCTGCAATTACATTTCCTTTAGCAACATTTACAGGTGCTTCTTCAAAAAGTGTTTCTTTAATTTTATTTCGTAGCAGTTCACAATCGTGTAATTGTTCGCCTATAATTTTTAGCGATTCATTCTTTGAGTTTAACGATAGTGCTTTAATAGGCACAATGGCTTCCAAAGAGTTTTTTAACTGAATAACCTCTCGCGGATTTACTTTAGCAGTGGCAACTTTAGATATCAGTCGCTCCAAATCGTTAATCCGCTTTGTGTATTGTTGAATTTTCTCTAAAACTGCAGGATTCTCAAGTAGAAAGCTAACAACTTCGTGTCGTCTATTTATTTTTTCAACGTTTTTCAGTGGCAGCGCCATCCAGCGTTTTAAAAGCCTTCCACCCATTGGTGAAATAGTTTTGTCTATAACATCTAAAAGCGTAACAGCATTCTGTTGTGTGGAGTGATACAACTCTAAATTGCGAATTGTAAATCGATCCATCCAAACATATTCGTCTTCGGCTATTCTAGACAACCTTGAAATATGCTGAAGCTTGGTGTGTCTAGTTTCACTTAAATAATGAAGCGCAGCCCCTGCAGCAACAATCCCTTCTTCTAAATGATCAACTCCAAAGCCTTTTAAGTTTTTGGTGTTGAAATGCTTCGTAAGGGTTTCAAAAGAATAATCTCCTTGAAAAATCCAGTCTTCAAGGTGAAACACGTGATATTCATTTCCAAAAGTTTCAGCAAAAAGCTTGCGTTTCTGTTTTGAAAAGAGCACTTCAGATGGGCTAAAATTCTGAAGTAATTTATCTACATATTCTGCCGGGCCTTCAGAAACTAAAAACTCACCTGTAGACACATCTAAAAATGAAACACCAATATTTTGTGATTTGGCCGATCCCTTTGAAGCACCGAAATGCACCGCAGCTAAAAAGTTATTTGATTTTGATTGAAGAATATCATCGTTAAAGGCAACACCTGGAGTAACCAATTCGGTCACTCCGCGTTTTACAATGGTTTTGGTCATTTTTGGATCTTCCAACTGATCACAAATTGCCACACGACAACCGGCCATAACCAACTTTGGCAAATACGTATTTAGTGAATGATGAGGAAATCCTGCAAGCTCCATCTTATCGCCCCCATTATTTCGTGCCGTAAGAGTGATGTTTAATATTTTGGCAGCACGAATAGCATCTTCACCAAAGGTTTCATAAAAATCCCCTACACGAAACAACAGCAAAGCATCTGGATACTTAGCTTTAATATTGTTGTATTGCTTCATTAATGGGGTAACCTTCTTCGCCATAACTCTAATTATTCTTTAACCGATAAAAGTAACGAAATTGCAGTTTCCTTTAAAATGAAGTGTATATGAATTATCTTGTTTTATCAACAATAAACCGAGATTTTGTAAAACTCGCGTTGAATGATTTTTTAATTCACCTTTTTCTTAACCCTATCTTTTTATGAAGTAGCACAAACTAGCCTTCCACTTTTAATTTATTAGAATTAACTTTGCCGGCCTATGAAAAACCGCAAACTAAAAAATAGCGAATTAGACCGTATTAATCCTGAAGAATACAAAGCTTCAGAAAAAACTCCGTTAATTATTATTCTCGACAATATTAGAAGCTTGAATAATATCGGTTCTGTATTTCGCACTTCCGATGCTTTTTTAGTTAAGAAGATTTATCTCTGTGGTATCACCGCACAACCTCCGCACAAAGACATCCATAAAACCGCACTTGGTGCAACAGAAAGTGTAGATTGGGAATACGCCGAAAACACACTTGATGTTATTTCTAAATTGAAGGAAGAAGACATTTATATAGCGTCTATCGAACAAGCTGAGGACTCAATAAACCTCAACGAATTTACTGTAGCAAAAGACAAAACTTACGCTATAATCTTTGGAAATGAAGTTAAAGGCGTGCAGCAAAAAGTTGTTTCTGCAAGCGATGCAGTTATTGAAATCCCACAGTTTGGCACAAAACATTCACTTAATATTTCAGTAAGCGCTGGCGTAGTGGTTTGGGATTTATTTGTTAAAATGAAGTAGATGTTAGTGATGAGTGGTGAGTGGTTAGTTTTTTTCTTTTAAAACAATTTATTTGCTAAGAAGCCTGGGTTAATCAATACAATACTAAACACCCCAATTACAATGGCAAGCTTTAGTATATTGTGTAAAATAAGATAATGAATCTTATTTTTCGATTTCCACAGAACTGTTAAAAACAATACTAAGCCGACAATACTTGCGTAAAAATAGAAATCCATATACCCTATTTCACCTTTAAACTTTGTAATTAGTAATACTATTGGCACTAGCGTTAACAGGCTTAAAGCCGTAAGCATAAGTTTAGAAGTCTTTTCACCATAAACCACAGGAATTGTATTATATCCGTGCGTGATATCTCCTTTTAGGTTTTCTAAATCTTTGACCAACTCACGCATAGATATAAGTAGAAACAGAAAAGTTGCGTGAACAAAAATCACTATATCGAAATTGGCATAGTGTACAAAAATTGCAAAGAAGGGCACTACTGCAAGTATGGCTGCCACCATATTTCCTATAAAAGGATATTTCTTGAGTTTGTGCGAATAGAACCACAACATAAAGATATAAATCGAGAAAAAGACAACCGATTTAAATGAAACATAGCTAGCAAATACTACCGAAAGAAAGTTTAAAACAAAATAAGTAGAAAGTTTTGTACGCTGACTTACCAGTCTGTCCAACATTGTTTTTCTAGGTCTGTTGATAAGGTCTTTCTCGCTATCGTAAAAACTATTGATGATGTAACCCCCTGCTATCGCAGTAGATGAAGCTAGCACTAGCATTAATAAATTAACGTCGAATAAAACTTCTCGAACGGGGAGTTCGGGTGCTAAAATGTAAATGCTAGTAAGGTATTGGGCAATTACAATTATTAAAATATTGTATCCACGAACCACTGAAAACAGGCTAAAAAACTTAAGAAAAAGGAGCTTTTGTTTTCGGTTGAGCATAAACTATAAGGTTGAAAATAGGATGCTTAAATAATTATCAATACTACTTGAACGAAGTCGATAATAACATATACTTATGGTGAGGATCCGAATGTGCTCGACCAGACAGATTCACGATTGTAAATAACTTGTAATCCTTAGATTAGAAATTATAAACAACTTCTAGCTTGTAATCTTTTAGCGCTTCTTTAGCTTTATCGATATCTTCGGTAAAACCTAACATATATCCACCTCCGCCAGAGCCACATAGTTTTAAGTAGTAGGCGTTACTGTCTATTCCTTTTTTCCAAAGTTTGTGGAACTGTGCAGGAATCATAGGTTTAAAATTTTCCAAAACAACTTTAGAAAGTTGTTTAATATTTCCAAAAAGTGATTTTACATCGCCTTGAAGAAAGTCTTCAACGCAAGCATCTGTATGTTTCACAAATTGGTCTTTCAACATATTTCTAAAACCTTCCTGCTTCATATTTTCCATGAAAATCTGAACCATTGGCGCTGTTTCACCTGTGCTTCCACTGTCTAATAAGAAAACTGCACCCTTGCCATTTTCGGTTTGAGATGGAATACCTGCAGGTTCAATATTATCGTTAGAATTGATTAAGATAGGCAGGCTTAAATAACTGTTTAAAGGATCAAGACCCGATGATTTTCCGTGGAAAAAAGATTCCATTTCGGCAAAAACATTCTTAAGGGTTAATAGTTTTTCACGTGTAAGGTTTTCAAGAACAGTAATTTTATTGGTAGCATATTTATCATATATGGCAGCTACCAATGCACCACTACTCCCTACTCCATATCCCTGTGGAATACTACTGTCAAAATACAATCCGGCTTCAATATCATTTTTTAACGCCTGCATATCGAAAGAAACCAATTCAGGATTTTCACTTTGAAGATTTTCCAAATAATCTGCAAATCGCTTTAAACTAGCGTTCGACTTGTGTGTGGAAACTGTATGATGCTTATCAATCTTTAACGCCCCGTTATAAAAATTATACGGTATAGAAAGTCCTTTAGAATCTTTTATAATTCCGTATTCTCCGAAAAGTAAAATCTTAGAGTAAAATAAGGGGCCGTGCATATGATAAATTCTTAGTGAGGTCTAAAAATACTATTTTTAGTAATAATTAACCTATATGAGCTGCAAAGATACAGTTTTTAAGAATTACAAGCGTAAATTATTTTGTCCTAAAACTAAATTCTATTTTATACAATTATCTGTCTTAAAACAAAGTATGATTTATTTATCATTTTTTTACTGCTCCAAAACCGACCTCATCCACAATAAACTCATTGTTTTTGCAGAATTGCGAAAGCTCGGTGTTTATTAAGTTTAGCACACTTTCCTTTTCAGCTTCGGGATAAAGAACGTGTACGTTTGCACCAGCATCGAGGGTAAAACAAACCTTACTACCTGTCTCCTCTCTAAATGCCCAAATACGATTTAAAATTTCGAGCGTGTTTGGTTTCATCAAAATAAAATAAGGCATAGAAGTCATCATCATCGCGTGTAATGAGAGCGCCTCACTCTCTACGATTTTTATAAATTCAGAAACATCGCCATTTTTTAGAACGGGAATGAGTTTAGAAAGATTGGAATTAGCTTGTTCAAAACGTTGTTTCGCAAAAGGATGGTCGTGCATAAGCTCGTGACCTACAGTACTGCTAACTTGTTTTTCACCTTTATCTACTAGTAAAATGGTATCCTGATAATTGTGGAAATTCTCGTGTACCTCGAACTTGTATTGCGTTCCATAAAGATTACTACTTCCTTCTATTTCGGGATGTTCTCCCCAAACAATAATTGGTCCTTGCAAACTACGGCAAGCACTACCCGACCCTAAACGAGCAAGAAATGAAGCTTTTTGTATATCTGCTTCGCTCAATGAAGGTGAGCCATCGGGAGCTGAGCGCAGTTGATGCTCCATATCCACTAAACAAAGTGCCAAAGCGCTCATTCCACTAGCGGAAGAAGCAATGCCACTACTGTGCGGAAAGCTATTTGAGGTTTCAATTCTAAATTTATAATCTCTTAAGAAAGAGATGTACTTTTCTATTCTTTCAAAAAATTTTAAAATCTTCGGTTCAAAAGAAGATTCCCTCTTTCCGTCAAGAAACACTTCAAATTCGAATTCGCCAGAACTCTTTGGCTCGAAGAATATTGTGGTGTTTGTATGACTATTTTTAAGCGTAAAGCTAATAGAAGAATTCATTGGTAATTGCTCTCCGTACTTTCCCCAATATTTCACCAATGCGATATTACTAGGCGATTGCCACGAAACACTCCCTGAGGAAAGTTTTTGAGAATAACTTGAACCAACAAAACGATCTATTGCCATAATTAAAAATTAAGAAAACAAAAGTAAAATACTTTTTGATGAATGCGATAACAATTTAAAATCCTTTGCTTCTTGAGGTGATTATCTCTTCATCTGAAAATCACACCCTTTCCAGCAGAAATAAACTTTTTTCAAAATAAATGCTTTTTAGTGATGACCTTTTTAGATTTTCCCATTATAACAATAAACAATTCATTGGTAACATATAAAAAACACAAAAGCACAATATAGAATATAAGGTGTTTTAACAATCTAATTTAAAAATGTTGTATATTTCATAGTAATTTCTATGAATAATACACTAAATAAGGAAAAATTCGTGCTATTGGATGCTTTTTTGACCAATAAAGAAATGCCTATGCAAAAATTTTACCTGGCCGAATACCCTAAAACTAAGTATTATATATTAAAAAATGGAGGTGCCGTAGATAATGCAAAAGATATATTCCAAGAGGCTTTTTTAATCTGTTGGAAAAAAATATGTTCTGGAGATTTTAAACCTATTAACGAACAACAAATAGAAGCCTACTTGTTTACCATAGCGAAGAACAAGTGGATAGATTACACAAGAAGTGCAACAAAAAAGAAAACAACATCTATAAACGACAAGTTGTATCAATTTTCAATTGAAGACAATGTACAAACTAATGAAATAGAAAAAGCCGAATTACAAATGTCTATTACACTAAATGCATTCAACAACTTAGGGCAATCCTGTAAAGACATTTTAACTCAGTTTTATTTTTATAAAGCCCCCTTAAGAACAATAGCAGAAAACCTTGGTATAGAAGAAGCTTCTGCCAAGAATAAGAAATACAGATGCATTCAAAAGTTAAAAGAAATAGCATTAAATTATAAATAATCCCCCACAATGAAAACCCAAATAGAAATCACCCAAGTAGAGTGGGATATGATTGAAACCTATTTAGATCGAGAAAACGATTTAAACAAATATTCTATTTCTAAAGAAATAAAACAAATACCTGATTTTGAACAAAAAATAGAACACATAAAAAAAATACGTGAAGAGATAGAAGACAGCATTAGACGTTCCAAAATGAATGATTTTCACAAACACGTAGACGAAACTGAAAATTCGAAAGTAAAAAGCCTGTCATCTCCCAAAACAAAATCCTATACAATGTGGTATTCAGCTGCTGCAATATTGATATTGTTGTTTGGTATATTTTGGATGTTAGATAGCAACAACACTGCTGAAAAGATTTTTGCAGAAAACTTTAAACCCGATATCGGATTACCTTTAAAAATGGGAAGTGCAGATAGTTATGAATTTTATGAAGGGATGTTAGACTACAAGCAAGAAAATTATAAAAAAGCAATTTCGAAATGGGAGGTTTTACTAATAGACAACCCAGAAAACGACACATTAAACTACTTCTTAGGAGTAGCAAATTTAGCTTTAGGAGATGCTAGCGAATCATTAAAGTACTTGACAAATCAAGAGCGTTTTCAAGAAGGTATGTTTAAAGAAGAAGCTGCGTATTATGCGGCTTTAGCTAAGATAAAGGAAGGTAAAATTGAAGAAGCCAAAAACTTACTTAAAAACACCCCATCAATTCAAAACACTAAACTCCTCAGACAACTTGAGAAAGAATGAAACAAATTGTCAAAATAATAGGTGTATTTGCCCTACTTTGCTTTCTCGGCACTGTTTCATCTTATTCCCAAAAAAAAATTCTGACGGTTAGTGAAATTCAAAATCTCATTAGTCAAGATTCATTAGAAAAAGCTAAAACCATTGTAAAAAATAACATTCAATTATATAAAAATATAAAGAAATACGACAGTCTTTCCGAATACATAAAGCTTGAAGGTAGTTTAAAACTCAACAATGGAGAAACACAACAAGCATTAGATAAAGCGAAACAACTTTCAGATTATATAATCTCATCAAATAACCCACATTATATTAAAATAGCGCTGCACGAACTTTCATCTGTTCACCACAATTCAGGGCAAACAGAAAAAGCATACAACATTCTCAAACAAGCCGTAGCACCAACTTCACGTATTACTGATCCTGAAAATACCGATGCAGCTTCAGTTCAATATATGTTGGGGTACTACAAAATGAGAACTGGAGATTATGTATTAGCTAAAAACCATTATTTAAAGTCATTGGCCCTTTACAATAAAAGCACAACAAAAAACTACACATCTTTCAATCAGGTTTATACAGCTCTTGGTGGAATATTATGGCAAGAATCTAAATTAGACAGTTCGAAATATTACTTCGAGAAAGCTTTAAATGCTTTAAATAAAACCGACTCCACCGATTTAAAAAACGAACTGTTTAGACCGAGCTTACTTAAAATGAATATGTCTGTTTTATTCAATGCAATGGGAAAAAACCGAGAGGCTATTTCTATTTCCTATGAGGCAATTGAAGACTTTCAAAAGTTCATTAAAACCTCTAATGACGAACATGCCGTAAAACAAGCAAAGGGTTTTGTTTTTAGCACATTAGACAATCTAGGTTCTTATCACAACACCTTAGGTGAATTTAAACGAACCGAAGAAATCTTAGAGTATTCCTATGCTCTTAAGCAAAAAGAATATGAAGAAAACGATATGAATTTGATTATATCACATATCATTTTAACTCAAGCTAAAACAACGAATCAAAATTTTAAAGACGCTGAACTACACTTAAAAAAAGTAATTGATTATTACAAAAACAACGAGGTTGCTGATTCTTATTGGAAAGCTTCAGCTTATTCTGTTGGCGGCACTCTATATGAAGAAATGGGAGATTTAGAAAAAGCTAAGTTTTACTACGAAGAAGGGGATAGAATTTACAAGAAAATATCAGAAGGACGCTACTCTGTGGATAATTTGGATCGGTTTATTCACTTGTCTAAGTTTTATGTGAAAACAGGAGAAAAGGACAAGGCTATTTCGGCAGCAGAAGAAGCTTATGAGTATTCCCAAAATAATAGTTTGAAAAACACATTGCAAGAGTTTTTCCAGATTCAAAACTTGGCTATAGTACATTTCAAATTAAAAAATTATACAAAATCCTTAGAGTATAGCGACAAAGCCATAGCGTTTAACCTTCTCAATAAGGCAGAAGAAATGAGCACGGCCGACTCTATTGTTATACAGTATCGAAAACCTACTGCAATTCTTACCAACGTAGCCTCTAAATACCATCTATCAGAAAATAGAACAACGGCAGACCTAAAACAGTATGCAACTGAACTCAACAAAGCAATTTCAATTTTAGACCAACGTAAAAAAGTAGTTAATAATTATGACGATTTAACTATTCTGAATAAAGAAAACAACGAACTCTTCAATTTCGCAAAGAAGATTCTACTAGAGCTTTACCAAGACACTAAGGATGATTCTTATCTAGATCAAGCTATTTCACTTCATGAATCTGCAATTTACAATCGCATACGTTCACGATTAAACATACGCGATAACATTGCTTTTCAAAATGTTCCGAATGAAATTATTGAAAAGGAAAAGCTTCTTAAAAGTGATATTTCAAAGACCTTAGAGAAAAATAATGGAGAGGTAAACGCTTATATTTCAGCGTCTGAAAAATGGGAGCTTTTTATGAAAAAACTACAAAAGGACTATCCTGCATATTATAAAATGAGATATGAAACACTGGAAGAACCAATAAAAGATTTACAAGAAAAGATACCTGAAAATACTACCGTAATTCGCTACCTTTTCATTGAAGACAAACTAAATGCATTTGTGGTTTCACGATCTAAAAAAAATATTTTCCTTTTAAACAATTCAACTCTTGAGAAGAAAATAAAAGAATTGACAGTTGAAGATTTTTCAGTGGAGAAAAAAAGTGCGTTGCTTCACGACCTATACAAAATGCTTTGGCAGCCTTTGGAAGAAAGCATTAAAACTAAAAAAGTGGTTGTAATTCCAGATAGGGAGCTGTTTAATATTAGCTTCGAAATGTTGACGCCCGAACCTATAAAAAGCTTTAAAGAATTCACCACAAATAGTCTTTTAGCAAAGTATGATATTTCATACAACTTCAGTCTTTTGCTCTATAAGGACAACAGAAAAGTTATGGATTATAACGAGAATTATGTCGGTTTTGCGCCAGGATTCAATAAGAATATGAAACAAGAATATGTACTTGGTTTACAAGATTCGATGAAACTAGATAAATCATACTTAACACTTCTACCTCAACCTTTTAGTGAAAATTTAGTAAAGCAATACGCCAAAGTTTTCAAAGGAAATTATTTCATGAATGAGAACGCTAGCAAAACCTTATTTATCAATAATGCTAAAGAACATAAAATAATACACATCGGAACACATGCTGAATCCGACAATATCAGCCCTGAACTCAGTAGATTAGTGTTTGCCAAGCGAAAAGGAGAAAATCTAGCCTTAGATGAGAATTCACTTTATGCTTATGAAATTTACAACACTAATCTTTCATCGAATCTTGCCATATTAACAGCGTGTGAAACAGGAAAATCTATCTATCAATCTGGTGAAGGTGCAATTTCGCTTGCACACGCATTTAATTATGCAGGCAGTGAAAGTATCCTAACAAGTTTATGGAATATCGATGAGGTATCTAGCACCCAAATTGTAGAATATTTTTATGAATATCTCGCCCAAGGACTTCCAAAGGATGAAGCACTAAAAAAGGCAAAAATACAATACCTCTCTAGCGTGGAAGGCCGAGGTGCCGCACCGCAATATTGGGCTGGATTAGTGTTAATTGGAGATACAACACCAATTGAATTACAAGGAAATACAAATCATATTTGGTGGTGGGTAGCTGGCATTTTATTAATATTTGCACTCCTCATTTTTTTCTATAAACATCATAAAGACAGAAATCACAACACATAGATTTTTATAAAAAATTAAGGTACCCGTATACACCCTATTAACTACATAATTTATCCTCCATTTCTCCATCAATTTTCGATATATTTGGGAATAACTTTTATCTCCCTAAATGGAATTATCAGATTTTCTACTTTCACTTACTCCTTTCGATTCACACGAGCTCAAAGATATTACATCACATTTTGAACAAGAATTCATTCCTAAAAACACACTTTTGATTGAGCAAGGCCAGGTTTGTAAAAAACTTTATTACATAAAAAAAGGGATGGTAAGAAGTTACTATCTAAAAGAAGATGGCAAGGAAATAACGCAATGGTTTTTTAGTGTAGGAAAGTTTATGAGTAGTGTAGATAGTTTTTTCCAACAACGCCCAAGTTTGTATTATTTAGAAACTCTAGAAGATTCTGTTGTTTATTCAATTTCCAAAGATAAAATGGATCTGTTGTTTTCAAAATACCATAAAATGGAACAGCTGGGAAGATTAGCTTCAATTGAAATGCTTACAAAAGTAGTCAACAAGCTTAACGCTATTCAGTTTCAGTCCGCTCGTGAACGCTATGAATATATGTTGGCAGAATTTCCAGATATTTCCCACCGCGTACCTTTAGGGTATATAGCCTCTTATCTTGGAATGACTTCAGAAACACTAAGCCGCATTCGTAGAGGATAAAAAATCTTACTTTTTTTAAATACTAGACAACACATCATTACAATCTAAATATTTTATTCTAGCTTATAATTCGTTGAATTCAGAATAACATTTTGCTCTAATTGTCTGATTATTAAAATATTTTAAAAATACTTTTTTGATTTAGGTCAAAGGAAACCTCCATAAGTTACTGTAAATTTGCAATAAAATTATAAAACTGTAATAAATGCGAATCAAAAAAGGCATATTCAATTTCTTATGTATCAGTATTATTGGATTGTTTTCTAATTTAAGTTTTTCACAGGAATTAGATCCAGTTTTGCAAGACCTCATTAAAAAAGGTTTAGATAAAAGCCAGACGGTGAATATAAAATCCCTTGAGGCACAGCAAGCAAAATTAGATCAGCAACTAGCGAAATCGGTATTCATTCCAAAAGTTACATTGAATGGTAGCTACACTCGCTTGAATGACGATATCACTTTTGACGAGGACACTCAAAACCTCTTAATTGCAACGCAAAAACTTCTTATTAAAGAAGGAGCGGGAGTGCCTTTTAACGCGCCATTTCCTGATGGAATTCCTTTAAAAGAAACCCCAAATCTTCAGGATAAAAATATTTTAAAGACTTCTGTTGACGTTGATTGGGTTCTATTTAGCGGCTTTGAAGCTAGCAACGCAATTAAAGCGAGTAAACACAAAGAGTCTTCGCTAAACTATTTGGGAATGGCAGAAAAAGACAAGCTGGCACTTAAAATTATTGAAACCTATGATAAGCTTGCTTTGGTTTATGCTTCGGAGAAAGTTTTAAACACTTCCGAAAACTACCTAAACGAACAAGAGCATTATGTGCGAAAAGCAATTGAAAATGGCCTTGCCACCCCTATCGGCAGAAAAAAAATTGAATTAGCACAACAGCAGTTAGAAGGTAAAAAATTAGAATTCAAACACAACAAAACGCTTTTAATTGAAGCCCTACACCAACTTACAGGCGAAAGCAGAGATAATTTAAAATTATTAAGACCAAAGCTGGAGTCTTTTAGCTTGAGTGTAACTTCTAATACTGAAAAGCGAAATGAAGTTAAAGCATTAGAGGAAGCTGAGCAGGCAACACTTTATAAATCCAAAATGGAAAAAAGCCATTTTATTCCGAAAGTTGCTTTAAAAGGTCATTACGAATTTATTGAAGAATACCTATCGCTTTTAGACCCTAAATGGTATGTAGGTGTTGGAATACAATGGAATGTTTTTGACGGAACTCAATCAAGTATAAAAGCTAAGAAATCAAAAATAGAGAGTGAAATTTATAGAGAACGAATTGAAGAAGCCGAAGAGTTAATCGACTTGAGTATTGTAAAAGCTGAACAAGCTTATCAATCAACGTTACAGAATTCAAAAATTGTAGAAAAGGAAATTGAATTAGCTACCGATACTTATGAAATGGTAAATAAACAATACAAAAACGACTTAGCTTCTATAAATGATGTTTTGGATGCTTTAACCGATTTAGAAAAGGCAAACTTTAAACTACAAGAATCACTTTTTGATCAGCGAAGAGCCGTAACAGAATTGCTTCACGCCAAGGGAGTTTTAAAATATTAAAGTTGTCGAGAAATGGATTTCTATAGAATTAAATCGATGGATTTAAGACAAAACTAACCTACATTAAAATTATAGATTAAAAGAAATTATAAAGATGAAATCAACTAAAACCATATTAGTCGCACTTGTTTCCTTATTAGCTTTAAGCTCTTGTGGTGATGATAAAATAACCACAGAAAGAGGAAAAGTAAAATTTGAAACTATCTCCCTAAGCAGTAAACTAGGTGGAAGAATTTCAAAAATATATGTTAGCGAAGGCCAAGAAGTAAAAAAGGGTGACACCCTAGCATTTATTGATATCCCAGAAGTGGGTGCTAAAATGATGCAAGCTGAAGGTGCAATTACAGCAGCTCAAGGACAATTAAATATGGCCTTTAATGGAGCTACTACAGAACAATTAAGTCAGATAGAGCAACAATTAAACTCTGGGAAAGCACAATTAAAATTTGCTCAAGAATCGTACAACCGATTAGAAAACATGTACAAAGATTCACTAGTGAGTCAACAGCAGTTTGATGAAGTAAAAATGAAACTTTCAATGGCACAGGCACAAGTAGAAGCATTAGAAGCTAAACGTACTGAGGTGCGAAAAGGAGCTCGCGCCGAACAAATAGAACAAGCCCAAGGACAATTAGATAGAGCTTTAGGTGCTAAAGAAGAAGTAGCTTCCGCAGTTAACGAAAAATATTTAATCGCTCCTGTAGATATGTCTGTTGAAACCATTAGCCTAGAAGAAGGTGAATTGTTAACGCCAGGATATTCTTTGTTTAATGGCTATAAAAAGAATAGTGTTTATTTCAGATTTACTATTCCAGAATCTAAAATATACGATTATAGACTAGGCCAAAAACTAACTATTGAAAACCCTTACACTGAAGAAGTTATTCAAGCTGAAATTACTGCTATTAATCAACTTGCTCAATATGCAAACATTACTAGTACAGCACCTTTATATGGATTGGACGAGTCTATTTATGAATTGAAAGTAGTTCCAACTGGAAATATTGAAGACAAGACGTTTTATTTAAATGCAACAATGCTTATTAAATAACAAGCCTTTTAAGGAGTGACTTAGATTCAAAGGATAGGTCATAAATCAAATACAAGATTGATAAACTCGAACTAATCGAAAGTTTTAAGTCCTATCGTCTTTGTCTAATGAAAAACTAAATTATGAATAAATTTATAAGACTTCTTCGAATTGAATTCAAGCGTATTTTCGCAAACGATGTACTGCTTGCTATCTTTTTTGGAGCCCCTGTTCTATACGGTATTTTATTTGGCTATGTATATCAACAAGCCAAAGTTGTAGATTTACCAATAGTGATTATAGATCAAGATCGCAGCCCTACTTCAGACAAGATTATAGATGCATTTGGAGATAACGAAGGTTTATTGGTGAGCGATGTGCGTTATACCGCAGGAAATCTAATCGATGAAATGCCGACGCAGCAATATGCAGCTGTCATTACGCTACCAAGTAATTTTGAAGCAGATGTATTCCAGAAAAAACATCCAGAAATACGCGTAGATTTAAATATGGCGAACATCTTAAACGCCAACACCGCTAGTAATCACATTCAAGCAGTTTTACTGACACTAAATGCCGGAATGGAAATAGAAGGTTTGAAAAAACAAGGGATGCACCCAGCGCAAGCTAAAGCCTCTTATGAAAGCTTCAAGATTAACATCAATAAACTGTATAACTCCACTGGTAACTATGTAACTTTTATGCTACCTGGTTTATTGGGTGGTATTATGCAGCAGATTATTTTCTTAGCAATGGCTTTGGTTTTCTCAAGAGATTTTGAAGATGGTTACTTTGGAACTTTGGTAAAAGAAAGTAAATCTTCTCTATACCTTATAGCCCTAAAAACCACTCCATTTTTAATAATGCTTCCTTTAATCTGGTTGGTTGTTGCTTTGTTTTTCCCATATTTTAATGTGGACATCAACATATTTAACTTTCCGATGTTTGTATTAGTTGTACTATTAACATTTGCATCCATCTTTATTGGAATGTTATTTTCAATTGCAATACCTAGTCAGTTAAAAGCCACCGAACTTTTAATGGTAATTTCTACACCTGCATTTATTTTAAGTGGTTTTACTTGGCCAACTATGGCTATTCCAGACGCAATTACCAATATTGCCCAATTCATTCCGCTGACACAGTTTTTAAGCGGCTTTAGAAAAATTGCATTTTATGACGGAGATTTGGCTTCAATAAAACCAGAATTAGGTATGTTGTTTATCATTATGGCCGTTTCCTTTATAGCCATGGTTATTCTACTTCAACTGAAGATTCGTCTTCATAGAAAGAAAGGAAAACAAATAACTGAATAGACAGGAAACATAAAATATCACAAACAAAAAAGCCTCTCAAGGAATTCCTTAGAGAGGCTTTTCTTTAACAACTTCTGCTGAAGTTAACACTATTATCTTATAACCAATAAAGGCATTTTCCTATTTCTAATTAACAGGTCATTTGTGACACTTCCAACAAATAATGACGTGATATTACTTCCACCTCTTGCAGAAACCACAACGATATCTGCATCCGTTTTTTCTGCGTGAAGTTCAATAGCTTCAACAACCGAATACCCTTCTCTATCAATATATTTAAAAGGAATATTTTCTGAGAGTTTATATTTTTTTCTGAATTGCTTCACTTTATCCTTAAGGTGATTCTTAGTTTTATCAATAGCCTTTTCCGAATTGATGTAAGGAAAGAAAAATGAAGGAATATTATAAACGTGTAGTCCTTCAATTTTTCCCTCTGAGCGCTCTACCAAACTACCTGCAACAGCAAAACATCGGGCAGATGCCGAACTAAAGTCGGTAGGCACCAACACATTATTCATTTCGTGTTTAGCTTCTTCGGGAACTAGTAATACATTGGCATCAAGCATTCTTACTAGCTTCTGATTTAAAGCTCCAGTACCTTGAAGTTCATCCTTATTACCTAGTACCATTATATCGATTCTGTATTCTTTAGCCAGGTGACTTAAGATACTTTCAGTATAATCATCAGTAGTTATTAAAACGGTATTGGGTACAGATGCCGTATAATACTTATCGATAGTTTTTTGTAAACCTCGATCTACAATATCTTCTAAGGTTATTCCTTCTTCAAGAAATTCGTCATATAAATCGTATAATTTATACTGCTTTATATTATGTGTAAAATACAAATGTTCAATATTCCACACTTCACAAAGGAAATTCACGTATTGCAACAAAATAGGATCCATTTCAGTAAGATCCAAAGCAACCATCAACCTCAAGTTGTTCTCTAAATTTATTTTCTGTGTCATATTAAATAACTATTATGTGAAATTTATTTTATAAATCAGTTGTTGTTGGTTTTTTCTTAGGTGGAGTATCCGGGTCAATCTTATCCAAATTTTTCTCTTCTCGCTCCTCATTTACCAAGTTGAGTATGTTTTTGCGATAACTTTCTCTTTCTAAAAGTTTTTCTTTTCGCTCGGCTTTATCATAATCTTCATTTACTCCTCTATATAATGAAAAACACATCATAACAAGAAGAATTGCAAAGGGTAATCCTGAAATTGTAACCACCGTTTGCAGCGCATCCAAACCTCCTCCATACATCAATACACCAGCAATTACTCCAGTAGCTACCGCCCAAATTACTCTTTGAAAAGATGGCGTATTTAATTTACCTCCTGAAGTAATACTATTTACCACAATTGCTCCTGAATCGGCTGAAGTAATAATAAAGCTACAAATTAGAACTACACCAAGCGACTTCAATACAATTGCAATTGGAAACTTATCGAAAAACACATAAAGTGCAGTCGATATATTATCGTTTACAGCGGCAATCATAGCTGTGTCTCCTAGCAAGATATCACGCATTGTAATTCCTCCAAATGCACTAAACCACAAGAATGTAACCAGTGCTGGTAGTATTAAAACACATAGAATAAATTCTTTAATGGTTCTTCCTTTAGAAATACGAGCGATAAAAGTTCCTACGAATGGCGACCAAGATATCCACCAACCCCAATACATTATAGTTCGCATTTTTTGCCAATCGGTTCCGCGAAGTGCTTCCGTCCAAGTGGACATATCGATAAAGTGAACTAAGTAACTTCCAAGGTTTTGAATATATGATTTAAAGATAAACGTAGTTGGCCCTAAAATTAATACCAATAAAAATATAGCCGATGCTACTCTTACGTTAAGCTTACTAAGTATTTGCACCCCTTTGTTTACACCACTAAAAGCAGAGATTGTAGCGGCTAATGTCACTCCTACAATTATAATTATTTGATAGAACAACGAACTCGGAACCCCAAATACGTGAGTTAACCCCGAGTTAATTTGCCCTACACCAAACCCGATGGTTGTTGCTAGACCAAAAAGCGTAGTTATCACCGCCATTATATCAATTACATCTCCCATCCATCCGTGAATTCTATTCCCTAATAGTGGGTAGAATGCCGAGCGCAATGTTAGCGGCATCTTTCTGTTAAAAGTGAAATACGCTAAGGAAAGTCCTACAACCGAATAAATTGCCCACCCGTGAATTCCGTGATGTAAAAATGAAAAGTTGATCGCCTCTTGTGCAATAAGAGATGGCTCTTCTCCCGCTAAACGCGGCGGAGAAAGATAATCTCGAACAGGGTCGGCAATACTAAAAAGCACTAATCCATTTCCTATTCCTGCACTAAACAACATCGCGAACCAAGCCCATAAACTAAATTCTGGCTTCGCCTTCTTACCTCCAATTCGGATTTTCCCGAATTTACTAAAAGCCATGTACAAGCAAAAAACTATAAATAAGTTTACCGCTAAAGTGTAAATCCACCCACCATGTGCAGATACTGCAGTTTGGGCAATTCCAAAATAGTGTTCGGCTTCATCTTCAAAAATAAGAGTAAACCCAACACTAAAAATCACAACCGCAATGGCAGAAAAAAATACTGTTTTATTAACTACTAGACCAAGAAATGTTGAAGTGCTGTCCTTACGAGTAACTTTAATCGACATATATAAATGGTTTATTAAATAATTAGAGATTTAAATTTATGAAGATTCGTTTCACTTAAATCTTTTAAGTACTTCTGAAAAGCTGTCTATAAACAATTTCCTTAGAAAGCTTTTATAAAATTTAAAGCTGACATTATACCATAAATTAATTCGATTTACAAATAATTCTAAAATTATACCTAATCGTTGAGCTTTAAGAGACTACATTTTTAAGTAAATTTGTTACTGTAACACTCCAATAAAGCTATGTCTAAAATCACTGCTCAAGAAGCTTCCAAAATCGCTCAAAAACATTTTAAAATAACTGCCGAAGCTATCGAGCTAGACGGTTATGAGGATGAAAATTTTCTTTTAGAAACAAATACAGAAGAGAAATATCTTCTAAAAATTTCTTCTGAAGAAAACAATGCGTTACTAAATTTTCAGAATAAAATATTAAGCCATCTTTCAACCAAAAACCTGACTTTTAAAACTTCAAAAGTTCTTAATTCTGAAGATGGCAATTCCCTTGTAACACTTTCCAATGGCAAAACCGCACGATTACTCTCTTGGGTTCCTGGCCGTATTTGGGCGGATGTAAAGCCTAAAACTGAACGCTTAAGAACTAATTTAGGTGAAGCAGCAGGAAGTTTAACCAACGCTTTACAGGACTTCAAAAACACCTCAGCTAATAGAAGATTAGAATGGGATTTAGCGAATTCAGATTGGACAAACAACCATATTAATCGTTTCAATGGAGAAGAAAAAGATGCGATTCAACACTTTCAAACTAGGTTTTTAGAGATTCAGCCTATTTATAAAAATCTCCCGAAGAGCATTATACACAATGATATAAACGATTACAACATCTTGGTAACTTCTGATTTAGTAGAACCAAAAATTTCAGGGTTAATAGATTTTGGAGATTCAGTTTTTACTCAAACCGTAAATGATCTCGCCATAACTTTAGCCTATGCGATTACAGAAATTCCCGACCCGCTTTCTGCAGCTTTAGACATAGTGAAAGCTTATAACAAAAACTATAGCTTTTCTGAAGACGAATTAAAATGTCTTTACACTTTGGTTGGAATGCGTTTGGCTACAACACTTACCAATGCCTCCATTAAAAAAGAAGAATTTCCAGACGATGAATACTATGTTATAAGCGAAAAACCTGCTCAGAATTTACTACAGAAATGGTTTAAAGTAAATGAGAGTTTTGCATATCATTCTTTCCGAAATGCTTGTGGATACTCAGCACATCCATTAGAAGAAAAGTTTGAAATTTGGGCGAAAAGCAATCAAATTTCCTTGAAAACTATATTTCCCGCTGTCACTTCAGAAAAAATCGTGAACTTAGATATGAGTGTTGGCAGTACTTTATTAGGAAATATTTCAGAATACGAAGATCCTGAAATTTCAGAATTTAAACTAAAACAATTTCAGAAACACCACCCAAAAACCATACTCTTAAATGGCTATTTAGAAACTCGACCTTTTTACACAACCGACGCTTTTAAAAGTGAAGGTAATAACGGCCCTGAGTATCGCACCGTACATTTGGGAACTGATTTCTGGGTGCCGGCAGAAACACCAGTTCACGCACCGTTTGACGCTATTGTAAAAGTAATCCACCACAATAATTACGATAAGGATTATGGCCCAATGATAATCTTAGAACACAGTTTTGAAGGGGATTCATTTTACACACTTTATGGACATTTAACGCTGAGTTCTCTCAATATTTTAAAACCTGGACAAGCTGTAAAACAAGGTGATCTTATAGCCTATATCGGATCTCCAAGTGAAAATGGAAACTGGGCGCCACACTTACATTTTCAAATTATTTTGGATCTTTTAGGGAATAACGAAAACTTCAACGGCGTTGCGTTACCAGCAAAAGTTGATGTTTGGAAAAGCATTTGCCCTAATCCGAATCTGATATTTAAAGAAGAACTTGAGAATTTAGAGCAAGAGCTTTCAGAAGAAAGTATGATTGAATTCAGAAAAGATCACCTTGGGAAAAGTTTGAGTCTTTCGTATGACAAACCTTTGCATATTGTACGCGGTGAAGGCGTTTATTTGATAGATATTGAAGGAAGAAAATATCTAGACACTGTAAACAATGTAAACCACGTTGGACATCAGCATCCAAAAGTAGTTTCGGCGGGGCAAAGACAAATGGCCGTTTTAAACACAAACACCCGCTATCTACACAGAGAAATTATAGCTTATGCTGAAGCACTGCTGAAAAAGCTTCCAGAACATCTATCGGTGATTCACATTGTAAATTCTGGTAGCGAAGCTAATGAACTTGCTCTGCGAATGGCGAAAACGGTAACTGGCAATAAAGATATTTTAGCTATTGAAGTTGGATACCACGGAAATACTAACGCTGTGATGGATGTGAGTTCTTATAAGTTTGAAGGTGAAGGTGGTTTCCCAAAACCTGAGACGACGCATATTTTACCACTGCCCGATTCATACCGCGGGAAATATTCTGGAGATAACTGCGGTGTAGATTATGCCCAACACGCCAAGGAAATTATTGAAACCTTAAAAGCTGAAGGGAAAGAAATTGCAGGGTTTATTGGGGAAACACTTATAAGTTGTGGCGGACAAGTTGTTCCTCCTAAAGATTATTTCAAAGAAGTTTACAAACACGTTCACGAAGCTGGTGGTATTTGCATAGCCGATGAAGTACAAACAGGTTTCGGACGAATGGGAAAAACCTTTTGGGCATTTGAGCTTTACGATGTTAAACCAGATATCGTTACCATGGGAAAACCTGCAGGAAATGGGCATCCATTAGCAGTTGTGGCTTGTACAAAAGAAGTTGCAGAAAAATTTAATACAGGTATGGAATACTTCAACACCTTTGGTGGTAATCCTGTTTCTTGCGCCATTGGTCGCACTGTTTTAGAAATTATCGATGAAGAAAACCTTCGACAAAATGCTTTGGAAGTTGGTGGGTTTTTAAAAACTGAATTAAAAAGTTTACAGAAACAATTTCCAATAATTAGCGATGTGCGCGGGGAAGGACTGTTTTTAGGCTTCGAATTAAATGATTCACATAAAAACCCATTGCCTAACCATGCTTCTTATTTGGCAAATAGAATGAAACAATTTGGGATTTTAATGAGTATTGATGGCCCAGACCACAATGTTTTAAAAATAAAACCGCCAATCGTTTTTAGTAAACAGAATGCAGAAGAGCTTATTCTTAGACTGAATACTGTTTTTGGTGAAGATTATATGTCCTTCGGCTACGCTCAGAAACCATTGAAATTTTAATAAAGGAACTCTTTGTCAAAACCCTCGATTATGAAAAAAATACTTCTACTTTTCTGCTTAATTACAACGCTAACTGCTGTTTCCCAAACAGAAGTTTCTGATAAAGAAGCAATTCTTTCGGTATTAAAATCACAAGAAAAAGCTTGGAATCAATTCGACTTAGAAGGATATATGCAAGGCTATTGGAAGAGTGATTCTTTGAAGTTTTACGGGAGTAGCGGTCTTACAAACGGGTGGCAAAAAACATTAAGCAACTACAAAAAGTCCTATCCTACGAAAAATCATACGGGAACCTTAGATTTCACAATCGATGCAATCACCAAAATTGAAGAAAACTCCTATCACGTGATGGGGCAATACCATTTAGTTCGAAAAATGGGCAATGCAAATGGTGTTTTCTTAATTATCTTCAAAAAGATTGATGGCGAGTGGAGAATTGTAGCCGATATGAGTTGTTAACTTCCCTTTATTCGCTCCCAAAGATCTGAAAGAAGTCTTTTGGCCTCACTCCTATCCTTTGGCTCTTCAGTAACAACAACCTTATCACCTACCTTATCTAAACGAAAACTAAAGGCGAATTTTCCAACACTCTGATCTACACTCATCATCCCAAAACGAAGATCGTTAAGGTAAATTCCGCCTTCTTTTTCAGAAACAGTATACCAACCCTGGGTGATTTTGATAAGTTGTTTTACCTTGTCTTCATTGGCTAAATCGCCAAGGGCCTCGTGGTTTTTAGGGTGCGAAAAAAATTGAATTGGTTTGGTATCAAAAAAAGAGTAATCGCCAATTAGAAAAGCATCTTCAGTTTCCACATTTGCGGTCCATAGAATTGTATTAAATGGGCTAGGCTTCGTTTGCAATTCTACGTAATCAATATTTTGATCTTGTAATGCGTTTTCAAACTTCAGGTATGTAATTCCTTTTAGGATTATGGTAATTACCATATAACTACTACTCACAATTAATCCTAGATTATTAAACTTTTGTCTTTTAATACTTCCTCTTTTCTGAAGCATTGCCAAAATCAAAAATATTAGAAATGGCAAGGTATAGAGTGGGTCTATTACAAATATGTTTTTAAATGCCAATCGGATATCAAATGGCCAAAAAAGTTGGGTTCCCCAAGTAGTATGTGCATCTAACAAGGGATGAGTAACAAAACACATAAACCAGAATAAAAACCATTCTTTTAATCTGGCTCGTTTGTCCCATTTTGTACACATCCAGGCGAAAAACAATCCAAAAGCAATGGAAAAAATAATTGAGTGTGTAAACCCTCGGTGGATTTCTAAAGCATTAACTGTATCGGTAAAATGACTTGAAAGCACGTCTAAATCGGGAATTGTACCTGCAATTGCACCCAAAGCCATAGCTTTGTTTCCAATCTTTTTTCCTAAAACTGCTTCACCTACTGCGGCTCCTAAAACTATCTGTGTAACTGAATCCATTATAAAAAAACTAATCTACTATCTCCATTTTCTTCAACAAAAATGAAGCATTCATATTTTGACAAATTCCAGGTTTAAAAGTATAATCGAAAAAGAGTTCGTCGTTTTCTATGCGAGCATCGAAGAAGTAATTTTTTACTTCCGACAATTCATCTGCTGCAGCACACAAACTTAAATCGTGGGTTGCTATAATTCCTGTAGAATTACTCGCTACAAGTTTTTCAACAAACTTTCGAGAGCCAATAGCTTTATCTGTACTGTTTGTCCCTTTTAAAATCTCGTCTAAAATGATAAAATAACGGTCGGTTTTAATTTCGTCGACTATAAATTTTAAACGCTTTAACTCACTAAAGAAATACGATTCATCATCTGTTAAACTATCAGTAGTTCGCATACTTGTGATGAGTTTTATTGGATTGTATTCAGCTTTTTCAGCAGAAACAGGCAATCCCATATTTCCCATTACTATTTGTAGCGAAACCGTTCTTAAAAACGTACTTTTCCCAGCCATATTTGCTCCTGTCACAATAAAAAATTCTTCTGAATTTATTAAAATGTCATTTCGAACCATAACCGATTCATCAAGTAATGGATGTCCAGCACCCTTTACTTTTAAAACGGGAACCCTATCGTTAATTTCAGGGAAAACATAATGAGGATGATTAAACGCGAAGTTTCCTAAACTGTTATAAGCATCGAAGAAGGTTATAACCTCAAACCAATGTGGAACACTCGCTTTATGTGCATTAATCCACTCTTCAATATGATAACATTGGCGAAGGTTGCGAAGTGTAAATCCATTGATTATCGGACCAAAAAGCATGATATTCCCTTGTTCTAAAACATCCAAATACCTAGAGAATTTTTTCAAGGTGGTTGAAGCTTTAGTGTCGGCCTCAATTACAGAATTACGTTTTTTAGAGAGTATTTCTGAAGTAAATTCTTCATCTTCTATCTCTAAAATCAGTTTATGAAATTGGTCGAAAATGCTTTGTAGCTTGGAGGTACGAGATGATAGTTCATTTATTTTTTTCCCATAAATACCAGTAAGGACAAAACCTAATAAAAACCATCCAGCAGTAACATAACCTGAAAGTAAATCGAGGTAATTTAAAACAAACAACCCAACAGAAACAACAGTGAAAACAAATGAAAATGGTTTAATCCACTTTGGCGCAAATGCTTTATAATCTTTCAACCAACTTGTAACATCGGTTACTGAGGCTTCAGTTTTTACTAGGGAAGCAATACTTGAGAAACGTTGACGCCACTCAGCTTTCTCGGCTATTTCTTGAATAGCTTTTTGCTTTTCAGGAATAGCATCAACCTTGTTTTCGGTGAAAATTTCAGCTAGATAGTCTGAGCCGCTTTCAAGGGCTGTTCTGTTTAAATATTGGAAGAAAGAGCCACGTCCAAAAAGATCGATATCCTGACTGTAAAAATGGTTAGGATTTAAATACCTTTCTCCTGAAGGCAAATGATGAAAAGCTCTATTTAAAACTTCTAATTCCGTTTCATTTTGAGCTATCAATGCTTTTCTTAAGTCTCTTTCATATTGCAGCGCGCTATGCTTAGTAACTAAATAGATGAAAGTGATAATAGCAATAAATATTATAGCAATTATCACTTTTACATTTCCGAAGAAAAAATAAACTCCAAAACACGCTAATAAAAAAACCAGCAATCGAATACTGCTGGAAATAGCGAGTTTGCGTTTTAAGTTTTGCAACTCCTCGGTGTAGATCTTAATCTGTTGCTTATAAAATTCTGATGGTTTGTTCATTATAAGTATTTTAAACCTTACAAGTCTGAATGACTATTTAGGTTTTGTAATTCTACTTGAAGTTTTTTGGTAAGTCCTTTTACTACTAAATTATATGAATGATCAATTAACTCGATAATTAAATCCTGCGGCAAATTTCCTTCTATTTCCACAGTATTCCAATGTTTTTTGCTCATATGATATCCAGGAACAATTAATCCGTCGTATTCCTCCCGTAATTCAAGAGCACGTTCTGGGTCGCATTTTAAATTTGCTGTAGTGGGAATTGAATCGATACCTGTAAGAGCAAACATCTTCCCCATAACTTTAAAAACAAGGGCTTTATCGTCGAAAGGAAAGGATTCGGTTACTCCTTTTTTAGAGAGACAGTAGTCTCTAAACTCTTCTATATTCATAGGGGGAATTTTAAACCTAGCAGGCTTGGAATTTTAAATACTTATTTTTCAAGCTTAGGCTTATCTTCCAAAGCATAAAGCGCGGAGTAATCCAATTTCCAGTTAATTGTTTCAACTAGTGTTTCCATAAGTTGAATAGTTTCTAAAGCCTGTTTAGAAGCTTCGTTAAACAAATCGGTTTCAGGGATTTTATCTACTATATGCTTTTTAGCTTCTTGATTAATTTCGGTTAAATCGCTAGCTGTAAAAGGATTTGCCCACCCTTCGCGTTTATCGTAATATTTAAAATCGGTTTCAATAGTAAGCAGTTCAGGCTGTGGGAAATTTGTTAAGATAATGGTCTTTTTATCTGTATCGGCTCTCATTTTCACTTTGGTAAGATCGAATCCAATATGTGCTTTTGCTTCTATTAGGACCAAAGCTTTCTTTTTACCCAATAAAAGGTTCACCCACTTGTCTTTTACATTCTCATAGTAGAATATTTCAGAGAAATCGCCTTCAATTGTGATGAATTTACAAACACTGCGAATTTTCTCCATTAAGATTATAGATTGCGTGTTTACTTTTTCTTGTTTTCGTACACCAATAAAACGCGCAAAAAGGAAGTAAGCTAAAATGGCGCCAGCCGCCAAACCTATAAAAAGATATTCCATAAGATTATTTACTTATCTAAAGTTTTAACTAGTACATAGTTTAAAAACAAAATTACAGTTATTAAAGTTAATAGCGATTATTAGCAATAATTATAACCCATTATTTAAATCGCTTAGCGTCATAGCATGACTTTTTCAATTAATAGATTTTGTACAAAACGGGCTTGCTTGGGGAGGCATCGTTGTGAAATGAAGCCATCTGTAAATTGAGCAAATACTCACCGTCTACAATTGAATCTGGAACATATATTAATTCTGTAATCGTACAATCTTTACGTGGGTTTTCTGGATAATTCCAAAATGCTTTATGCGCCAAAAGTTTCCCTTCGTCCATTTCCTGATCTATAGAAGGAAGATCTATTAACAGGTGCTTTACCCCGATTTCTCTAAGATAATGCGCTGCCTTCTCGTGAAGAAACGGCCAATTGGTATTAGACCAATGCTTCGTTTTTTTTTCTGAAGTGTTTGGTAAGGTTCTTATTACTATAGCCTCAGGTGTTTTCCTATTTAAGGCCTGCCGAATTGTTTCTTCAAAAATTATTTCATCTTCTCCAACTTCAGTTGTATTTACAGAAATCACTTCAGCTATAAAAAAGAATGTTTTTAAGGCATCGTTTACAGAATAGAATTCTTCTGAAATATGGCCAAAACTTTCAGTATGTGTTCCATGACCATGGGGATTGAAATAAATATTATTAAAATTCACCGAAGCTCCTTCAGAAACTTTTCCTACCCAGTCTTCCATTTGCACAGGTTCTATAGTAGGTTCGGTTAAGTACCAAGCTAGTGGATTTTCTTCATTGGCTTGTATAGGCAGTGAAATATCCAATGGCTTGGAGAGATCAACATTTATAGTTTGATTATTTATTTCAATAGTAGTTTTCATTATTTAAATTTCAAGTTTGCAAAACTCAATTCGGTCAAGGTTTTCTTAAGCTTTGAAATTACACAAAGCCAAAAAAAGAAATCTCACAGAATTTAATCAACTAAAGATACAATTTTTAAAACCTAATTGGTATTGACAATCTGTTTGGATTAAGAGTTTATATCCAAAACAAATCACTTGCAATTCCATCGCTCAAAAACTTCCCTTTTCTTGAAACTTTTAAGCTTTGGTTCTCTAAAATAAGTAGTTGGTTGTGTAAATGATCTTCGGCTTGTTTTAATAGATATTCAGCAAATTCTTTTCCATATTCACTTTCAACCTTAGGTAAATAAACTCCTTTTTTGGTACGCAAGCCGGTCATTATATATTCATTATACCTATCTTCTTTTGAAAGATTTTCCATTTCAGAAGGGAGAATTTCTTCGGCTATGCTTTTTATGTATTTCGTATTGTTGGCCACATTCCAGCTACGAGATTTTCCGTTATAGCTATGTGCTGAAGGACCAATTCCTAAATAGGGCTTTCCTTCCCAGTAGGCAGTATTGTTTTTAGAGTGAAATCCTTCTCTTCCAAAATTTGAAAACTCGTAATTATCAAATCCTGCCTTTTCTGTTTCATCTACTAAAATTTCGTAATGCTGCTTTGCCACTTCTTCATCTACAGCTGGGATTATTCCCTTATCGATAAACTTTTTTAGGGCAGTTCGCGGTTCTACCGTAAGAGCATAACACGACAAATGTGGCACATTGAGGTTTAGAGCAATATTTAAATTTTCAATCCAACGCTCATTAGACATTCCTGGAATTCCATAAATTAAATCGATACTGATATTCTCAAAATACTTTTGAGCTTCCTTAATGCAATCTAACGCTTCGGTAGCGTTATGGGCACGGTTCATTAGTTTAAGGTCCTCTTCAAAAAAGGATTGAATCCCTATGCTGAGACGGTTAATTCCGAGAGTTTTATAATTCTCAAAAATAGTTCTCGACTGCGCATGAACAGACAGCATATCATCAGGGTTTGCTTCTAGGGTGATTTCTGGGCTTTCAGAAACTTTGTAGTTTTTAGAAATCGTTTCAAAAATCTGCTCCAATTCCTCCGAAGAAAGTAAACTTGGAGTTCCACCACCAAAATAAATAGTTTCTACTATCCCCTGCACTTCATCTTTTCGAAGTATTAATTCTTGACAGAGCGCAGCAATTAGCTCTCCTTTTTTCTTCAAAGAAGTGGAAAAGTGAAAGTCGCAGTAATGGCAGGCTTGTTTACAAAATGGAATATGTATATATATGCCAAAACCTTTATTACTTATTACATCATTTTCTGAAATATTCTCCATATTTTAAAGGGGATTGCGACATTAAAAAGCTCAAAACTTCATAAGTCCTCAAAATTAGTTATTATTTTTACCGCAATAAGCATTCATAACTTTAATTTCAGAACCTCAACTCATTAAAAAACCTAAAATATGTCTCGAATTATTTTATTCATTTTTCTTTTATGTTCTATAGTTTCTTTTGGACAAACAGATGAAAAAATTATTCGAGTAGGCTATACTGGTTCCACTCCTTTTGTAATGCACGACCAAAAAGAAGAGGGAATTGTATTTGATATTTGGAAAGAGATAGCCTATGATCTTCAGCTGAAATACACATTTAAGGAGTTTCCCTCAACCGAAGAGGGTATTGCAGCGACTAAAAACAATGAAGTTGATATTTTAATTGGGCCAACAACCATTAATAAAGAACGAGCTGAAGAAGTATCATTTTCTCAACCGTATTACAATACCGAAATGGCAATTCTAGCACCCATTATTGAACAAACATTTTGGGATAAGGTAAGGCCTATTTTTTCCAAAACTTTTCTTTACGGTGTTCTAGGTTTATTATTGGTACTTAGCGTAGTTGGATTTTTATTTTGGATAGTAGAAGGCAGAAAGTACAAGGAAGACTACGGGGATAAGTTTTATAAAGGTATTGGTTCTGGGGTATGGTTAGCGATTGTAACTATGACAACTGTTGGGTATGGCGATTATGCACCTCGAACTCCTGCAGGACGATTTGTAATGGGAGCTTGGATGATTATTTCATTGATTTTAGCTACTTCATTTGTTGCGGGAATTGCAACTACCCTATCCCTTACAACTGTTCAGCAAGATAAAACCATAACTAGCATACAGCATTTAGAAGGCAAAAAGGTAGCCGTACCGAATTATAAAAAAATAATGGACAGAGTTAGTAATGTAGATGGTACTCCTATAGCGGTGCATTCCGTTTCTGAAGGATATGAAATGTTGCTAAACAAAAAGGTTGATGCGTTAATTTATGACCAAATTCCTCTAGAATATATCTTTCAACTGAAAGATAAGGATGAGTACATCTTAAGTATGAAGAAAATTGAACCTCAATATTATGGTTTTATATTCCCTATTGAAAGCGATTTAAAAAGAATTGTAGATCTCGAAATCATCAAACTTCAAGAGAATAAAGAAATTGAAAATATTGTTCAGGATTGGATTTCTAGAAATTGATATTACTGAAGAGTAACCTTCGAATCTTATAGGAAAACGGGAATTTTAAATTGAGCTGAAATACTTAAGCACTAATAAAAGCATAGTAAAAGTTACTTCACTGCTACTTTACTCTGTCTTCATTCTGTTTTACAAAAGCAGCCCAACCTGAGTAACTTTTTCCTACTTCAACTCTCCCAGAGTTGTAAAAATGACAAACTGCAGCTGCGAGTCCGTCGGTACTATCTAGATTTTTTGGAAGTTCCTTTAAACCTAAAAGACTTTGAAGCATTTTAGCTACTTGCTCTTTACTAGCATTTCCGTTTCCGGTAATTGCCATTTTTATCTTTTTAGGGGAATACTCGGTAATGGGAATTTGTCTTGAAAGTCCTGCAGCCATTGCTACACCTTGAGCTCTACCTAATTTCAACATAGACTGTACGTTCTTTCCAAAGAAGGGCGCTTCAATAGCAATCTCGTCTGGGTGATGCGTTTCTATAAGTTCGATAGTGCGTTCAAAAATCAATCTTAGTTTTACATAGTGGTCGTCGTATTTCTTTAATTGGAGTTCATTAAGTTGAATAAATTCCATTTTTTTACCCACAACCTTTATAAGTCCAAACCCCATAATGGTAGTTCCTGGATCAATTCCTAAAATTATTTTTTCTGTTTGCATTTGTTAGATTCCGAAAATCTTAATCCTAACCTTTATAAGGAGGACTTTCTATATTTATATATATTTAGAAACGAATAAGCTCTCTCCCAAAACGAGACAAATAAATTCATTTTGTATTTTAGCCTAATGACTACTGCATCCTACAAAGCTAAACAATATCTGTTTGCTTCAGCAAAAGCTTTGATCTTGGTTATTACCTTTGGATATATTTTTTACAAACTAAAGAACAACCCTACAGTAGATCTCGTTGATTTTATTTCTTTAATTCAGCAGAAAGGAAGCAGCTCGATATATTTTTTAAGCTTATTTCTAAGTTTGACAGCTGCAAACTGGTTTTTTGAAATCTTAAAATGGCAAACTTTAGTTTCAACACTAGAAGAGATGAATTTTAAAACAGCAATGAAACAAAGTCTAGCTTCACTTACAGTTTCATTGGCAACACCTAATAGAGTTGGGGAATACGGTGCTAAAGCTTTGTTTTTTGAAAGGTCAAAAAGAAAAAAAATACTCTTTTTAAACTTCTTGTCAGGAACCGCACAAATGTTGGCAACGGTGATTTTTGGGGTGATTGGTTTATTTTATTTCCTTCGGAATTTTAAGATCGACTATTCTATTGTCTCATTTCTGTATTTTGGAATAGGACTCATTACATTTTTATCCATTGCCTATTATTTTAATAAAAAGAAACAGAAAAATAAGGACTTAACCAATTCTAAGGCAATCCGGTTTTTCAAAAAAATCCCGTTTCATATCAAACTGAAAACTATAGTTTTTTCAATTTTTCGATATGTTATTTTCAGTGGGATGTTTTATTGTTTACTGCTTTTTTTTGGCGCTGACATTGCGTTTATAGAAGCAATATTGCTAATATTTTCTATGTATTTACTAGTTTCTATCCTACCGACACTTTTTATTTTCGATGTGGTTATTCGCGGCGGTGTAGCAGTATGGTTGTTTTCATTTGCTGGAATTTCAGAATTGGTAGTTCTTCCCACTGTACTGGCGATGTGGTTTTTTAATTTTGTTCTGCCTTCACTATTAGGAAGCTTTTATATAGTTACTTATCAACCTGCAACCCGATGATTTGGGGCCTAATAATTTTATTTGTTTGCTATTTCATTTGCATGATAGCCTTGAGAATTGGTTTTAATAAAATTGAAACTTTTTCTGAAAAGAAAGGCATTCCAAAAACTGGTTTTAGTGTTGTTGTTCCATTTAGAAATGAAGCGGAAAACCTAGTTGACATGCTGAATTCTATAGAAAAGCTCAATTACCCTTCAACACTTTTTGAAATCATATTTGTAAACGATGCTTCAGAAGATTCCTCCGAAGCGATTATTCAAAAAGCTATACAGGAAAGTAAAATTGATATTAAACTTATTCAAAATAAATGCGTTTCAAATTCCCCTAAAAAAGACGCGATTACGCATGCTATAGAAGTTTCTAAATTTGAATGGATTGTTACTACCGATGCAGATTGTGAGTTGCCGAAAAACTGGTTAAAATCTCTTGATACTTTTATACAAGAAACTAAGCCAGTAATGGTATGCGCACCTGTAAAATACAAATCGGATGGGCAACTTATCCAAGTTTATCAGCAATTAGATGGATTGAGTTTACAAGTTGTTACAATTGGAAGTTTTGGAATTAAAAATCCATTGTTGAGCAACGGAGCTAATCTTGCGTATTCTAAAACTGCTTTTGCCCAAGTAAGTGGATTTTCAGGAAACGACCATATTGCTAGTGGAGATGATGTATTTTTATTAGAAAAGATGAAAAGAGCATTTCCAGAACAAGTTCTCTTTTTGAAATCGAAAGCTAGTATCGTAACTACAAAACCTCAACAAACTTGGGAAGGTATAATAAATCAGCGTGTGCGCTGGGCTTCAAAGACTTCTAAACAAGGAAACTTGACCTCAACATTTTTGGGGTTGTTGGTTGTTAGTGTAAATGTTTTGATTTTAGCCATACCGTTTTTAATGGTTTATAACACTGAAGAAATTGATGTTTATCTAATATTAATTTTCTTGAAAATTGCTACAGATTTTCTTGTCATTCACCAAACAGCGCAGTTTTTTAATGTTAAGCTTTCATTTTGGAAGTTAATTCCGCAAGTATTTATTTATGCATTAGTGACGACTATTGTAGTTATTAAAAGTTTAAAAGGAAGTTACTCTTGGAAGGGACGAGCGTTTTAAAATTAGTTTACGAGGGATATAAACTACTCTAGACTGCGCTCGATTAGGACACAGAAGAAGGTCTTTGATTTGGATAATTAAGCAGGAAGTATTGACAAAACAACAGCGGTTCACCTAAAACCTATAATAATTAAAAAATTTAAGACAAAATTTAAATTATCAATATATTCTATACCTTAGCATTATTAAAACTTTCAGGTATGAAATCGTTTGCTACAATTTTCATTTTATTTTTTCTCATTTCTACACCATCACTAATCGCCCAACAAAATTATAATGTTGACGGCCAAACCTACACTTTAAAAACTGAGGTTGAAGGTCCCTTGACTTTACTTTGGAACACTTTAGATGGAAATTACAGGTATTTTTTAAAGCAAAATGTAGAAGTGGTTGAACTGAAAAACACTAAAGAAGATGGTAATTATCAAGAAGAATACAAAGTTGTTTTAGCAGAAAAAACTAAAGGAAGTGGAATAGATACCGAAAGTTTAAAGTTTAACTTATCAAGCCTCCACAACTATTTTGTGGAATACAATCAAAAAATTGATCCAAATTTTACAGATGAAAAGACAAATACCAATATACAGTTAAGACTTGGAGGTTTTGCCGGAGTTTCAAACAGTGTTTTTACAAATAACATAAACGACGCCCTTCATCCTGTGGTAGGTGTTGATTTTGAAATATTTGAAGAAGTGAAATTAAAAAGACACGCATTAGTCTTCCGATTCAAGCAAACTTTTGAAAGTAGCGATCACAAATACTCAGCTTCTCAACTTTCATTAAATTACCGATTTAAGTTTGTAAAAACTTCAAAGTTTGACGCCTTTGTGAATTGTAAACTAGCTTCATTTACTTATTCTACCAAAGAAATAACTTATGTAATAGAAACTAATCCACCGATGATTATAAACGAAACAAATTCTGGAAGCGATTTTAACGCTCCTATTACCTTTGGCATTGGTGCAGACTACAAAGTTGGGAAGAACTATATTACATTTAACTACAACGATATAGTAGGACTAAACGTAGAAAATAACGGAAACTTTCCAATAGACTTTACTGTTGGGTATAAGTTTAGTTTGTAATTAATTAGTTTTAATAATTACAGGTAAGGTAAATTGAGTTCTTACAGGAATACCTCTTTTAAATGCAGGGGCAACGGGACGTAGTGAATCGACACTTTCTAATATCCAAGTTTCTAATTTTGGAAATTCGCGTTGAAGTAAAGAGTCCATTTTAATATTTACAATAGTAAGTTCTCCAGCACTACTCACTTGGAAATTAACACGTACCGTATCATAAATATCCCGAGAAGCAATAATTCCTTCGTGGTTTATAGACTTATATAATTGTGAGCTTATAGTGTTTATAAAACAATCTTTTTGCTCCGGCTTCTCCAACTCATTTTCACAGTTAGAGAAAGAAGGATATCGATCTACATCTTTCCAATCTATTGTTTTAATTTCTTCTTTAAATATAGATTCTGAAGAAACCTTTTCAGTCTCAAAAAACTGGCATGAGGCAACCGTTAGAAGAAGAAAAATTAAAAGAAAGCTGTGTTTCATTTGTCTTTACTATTTCTTTTTAAAAGGACAAATGGAACATCCAAATAGACATATTGCTATATTTTATAAATAAATAATGGATGTTCCATTTCAAAGAAAATTCAACTTGAAAAGTACAAATTTACTGAAACATAAAGGATTAATTTTTAAAGTAGTTATGGAATGTCTATAAATTAACTTCGCGCTCCTATCAATAGGTATAAAATTGGTAAAAAAAACTGACAGGTCATCGAGACCTGTCAGGTTTATTATGATTGTAAAATTTATTCTAAACTTCAATAACTATAGTAAGAAGGATTGTTGCCTTATGCTAGCCTACTTGCATCTAGTGTTGAGAAGTTCAGTCTGTTTTAAAATGAATTTCCTTTTTCAAGTCACTTACTCTCTGTTTTCCTAGATTACGCATTATACCTTTCTCGCCAAATTGATTTAGGTAATTTTCATAATACTTTAAAACCGTCTTTTTGTCCTTAAAATAATTATCTGCAGCTACAGCTAAATTATATAAAGCCATTTCATTATTCGGATTATTTGCCAACGCTTTTTTAAGTGCCGCCATCTCGTTTTTGTAATCCCCTTCTCGTTTATAAATAGTCGCCAATTCCAAATATTTATTAGATAAAGGTGTTTCCAACAAACCAATAGCAATATTTAAATGTTTCTTTGCTTTTTCTATTTCTTTCATTGCTCTATACAGAATCGCAACTTCGTGATGCCATTTTGGGTTTTGGTCGTCATATTTCTCAAATAAAACACCATATTGTTCTAAAGCCTTTTCAAACTGCATTGTTTTAGTATAAGCCTCGGCTAGATTTTCATGTAAAGAAATATAACTATCTCCATTCGAAGTCAAAATTGAATAGGTGTCAATTGCTTTGTGGTACTCTTTGGTATGAAACTCTTTTAAGGCTCGTAACGTAAGAAACCTAGAACTGTTTTGATCTACTAACAATCCATTCTCAATAAAAGGAACTGCCGCTTCGAACTTTCTATTCTCAACATAATTCCTCGCAATTTTATAACTGGCGTTGACATTACCTTCATCCATGGAATAAGCTTGCAGAAATAAATCAATTGCTGTCGAATCCTTTTGAAACTCTTTCACGAGACCTCTTTCATATATAAAATTTGGGTTGTTTGGAAAACGAGAATTTAAGTTTTGAAGGATACTATCGGCTAGTTTAAAATTTGAAATCTTTACTAACATTTTAGCATATTCAAATTCGGTTATGAGGTTGGAGTTGTTTTTCGTAATTGCCTTTTTATAATAGCGTTCTGCACTGCTATAGCTTCCTATCTTTTCATAGCAATTAGCGACTTCCGAAAATCGATTTGCTTTGAGAAAGTATGGAATTGCCTTATTGTATTCTCCAATTGTAAAAAGACTGTCTCCTTTTTTTGAAACTGTTAAAGTCGAAACAGATTGCGCTTCGGCTTTAAAAAATAGTACTATAAAAATGAGAATTAGGCTGTTTTCCATTTGGCTGAATTTTAAAAAGGCCCCAAAGGTTTTTGAAACCTTTGGGGCCTAGGTATTGCTTTTTATTCCACAACATCAAAAACAATAGGCAAGGAATACAAAACGCCAACTTTTTCACCTTTCTGCTCGCCAGGCTTCATTTGTGGCAGTAAATTTACTACACGCATAGCTTCCGCCTCTAATTCTGGATGTTTTGCTCGAGCGCGAACATCAGTTACATTTCCAGTTTTATCAATTTTAAATTGAACAGCAATCCGTTGTCTTCCTGAAATATTCAAATCATTGGCAATACTCGTATTGAAATTCGAATTTATCGATTCTGCTATTTTGGTGGACATACATTTCCTCATGGTTTCATTATCACCAGAACAACCCGGATAGGCCGGCACTTGGTCGATAACGGAATAAGGGACATCTGTACCATTCTCGCCCTTCGTATCGTCTAAATATTCTCTCACCGAAGTATAAACCTTATCACCTGGCTGCGCTTCCGTTGTTAGGAGTTTTAGAGCTTTTTCTTCTTCGGCAGTCATATCACCTTTTTTCATAATGGCCTCGGCAAGTTCATTAATTTTGGTCATAACTTCAGAATCAGATTGAGAAGTAGATTGTATCTCTTCTGGCTTAGGTTCATTGCTACATGATGTGTAAAACAACATGCTAAAGATTATGGGCAACAGCAGTAAATACTTTACCTGCGCTCCTTTTTGTGATTTTGATTTTTGCAACATAATGATTCGTTTTTTGATTAATGACTGCTTGAAAAATGTATTGACAAATGAAATTTGCTCGGTTTGAAATACTTCGGAAAGAAGGTTTTGATAGTATTGTTTTTTGTCTTTATTACGCGTTATTTCAGAATCGGCTATGTACTCGTGAAGCGTGGCGATTCTATTTTGGAACATATAAACCAGTGGATTAAACCAAAAAACGATGCGAAGTAGTTCAAAATACAGCAAATCATAAGAATGTTTTTGCTGAATGTGAACTTTTTCATGTGCAATGATGCTAGCTTTGTTTTCTTCGGAAACAGTTTCTCCTAGATAAATTGTGCTGAAAAATGAAAAAGTAAGATCGGTTTTGGGAAGAAGTATCAATCTCGTTCCTTTAAAGTTCTTCTTTTTTCCTGAAACGCGCAACTTAGCTATTTTTAAAAGATTAAAGCTGAAAATAAAGGAGGTGAATAAAACGCCTATAAAATAAAGGCTACTTAATGTTGACATCCAAAATGTTGCGTTACTCCCAGCTTCCGAAGCAGTGTTTCCAAGAATTACGGCAGGTAATTGAACAACGTACTCCTGAGGAATATTCTCCTGAAGAAAATCCAAACTCACAAAGGGTAAAATAATACTCAAGGTTGGGGTGAGTAATAGATACGCTCTATTCAAATTAAAAAAAGTTTCCTTTTTTAGAAAGAGATCATAAACTGCGAGGAAAAGCAGTTGAAAAACGAGTATTTGTAGAATTGTATGTATCATTTTTCGGGTTTTTCTGAATTTATTTCCTTCATAATAGCTTCCATTTCCTGAATACTGACATCATTTTTCTTCATAAAAAAAGAGACCATGCTTTTAAAAGAGCCTTGAAAATAACCGTCCATCAACTTTTTCAAAGACTGATTGCTGTATTCCGATTTTTTAACTTTTGGAAAGTAAATATGTCCTCGTCCTTCCTTTCGGTAATCGACAAAATCCTTACTCTCCAATATTCTAACAATGGTAGAAACAGTATTATATGCAGGTTTAGGTTCTGGAAGTTCATCGATAATTGATGCAACATTTGCCTCTTTTAAATCCCACAAAATTTGCATTATATCTTCTTCTGCTTTTGTTAACTGTTTCATTAGTAAAGAATATGAGGTTTTTATTATCAATCAAATATAACTAAAAGATTAGTTTAAACTAAGTTTTTAGTTGTTAAAATTTAAAAATAAAAAAACCTGACAGGTTTTCGAGACGTGTCAGGTTTGCTAATTAGGTTATTACAACCAAGTAGTTTTTTCTTCGATAGTAGTTTTCCTAGTTCCTTCTGGCAGTTCATCGTCGAATTTTCCTAAATAGAACAAGCCTAGGCAACGTTCTCCCTCTTCCATAGCTACATGTTGATCCATACTATTTATCACACCTGGAGAAGACCAATACGCTCCTATTTTCATGCTATGAGCAGTAAGCCACATATTTTGAACTGCCATAGCAGTTGCAGCAATTTCTTCCCATTCAGGAATACTCTCTTTTTCGTCACGCTGCATGCAAATAGCGATAACGCAACCTGCTTTCACTGGGTTGTTTAAAAACTTATTATAAGTGAATTCTGAATATTTGGCTGCGGTTTCCTTGTAATATTCTGCCATAAATTTTCCGAGAGTAGCTTGAGATTCTCCGTGAAAAACTTTAAATCGCCATGGTTCAGTTCGTCTATGCGTAGGGGCCCAATTGGCAGCTTCCAAAATTGAAAGAATTTCCTCTTTTGTTATAGGTTGGGAATTGTACTGTGCAGGAAAAACTGCACGCCGATTTTTAATTATTTCTGATATCATTTATTATTTTTTGTGAAGGAAGATAACTAATGCCAAGTTGATAAAAAAATTTAGAATTTAATAAATTCAGTTTCTAATTTTTGCGCTTTTTCTTACCCTGCATTTTGGATCCTACTTTAGACATTGCACATCTAAACCCAATATCATCTCTAGACATATATTCTGGTAAGTATCTACGTTGAGCTGGGTCTAACCAATATTCTCGATCTCTCCATGAACCACCCTTGTAAACACGAGTTTGATTATCTATCAAAGTTCTCCTGTTGTTGTCTTTATCATATTCTGTATACACAGTTCCAATACTATCAATTAGAATATGGTGTCTTGGGGAATTATACATTGGACGTTGTGAGGATTCATCCTGAATTCTCTTAATTCTAGACAAAGAGTCACCATCTTTAAAATCTCGGTAATCACTCTGTGAAAAATTAAGGCGAAGATGAGTTTCCTCAATTCCAACAGGAACTTGAACTAATTCGCCTGGAAAATGCTTTGGAACCAAATTCCCATTAGGAAGCGTATCATATACAATAGAGTCTAATGGAATAACATTGTAAGTCCCATCGGCATTTCTAGATGGTTTTGTAAAAACATTCCCTCTGTAGTAATTAAAATCATTGTAATCTTTTTCAATAATTGGCCTATAAACATCAGCAACCCACTCCGAAACATTTCCAGCCATATCGTATAGTCCAAAATCATTGGCTGGGTAACTTTTTACGGGAGCAGTAATATCTGCATTATCATCACTCCAACCTGCAATTCCGCCATAATCACCTTGTCCTTGTTTAAAATTTGCCAGTTGATCTGCTTTATTCTTTCGTTTCCCTGAACGGGTATAACTACCATTCCAAGGATATTTTTTTCTACCTTTAAATGAATTGTATTCTCGAATGCCAACTAAACCTAAAGCTGCGTATTCCCATTCAGCTTCTGTAGGAAGTCTGTACGTTGGAAGCAATAAACCATCTTTGCGTTGTACAAATAACTGAGTACGCTCTGCACCCACTAAGGTACTATCATTACGAAGCTCTAATAATGCTTTAGATTTTTTACCTCCGTGAAGAATAGAGTCATTTCCACCATAGGTTAAGGTAGGCGCTGCAAAATAAGTTTCCGTATCAAAAGTTTCATCTCCCTTTATATGCAAACGCGCATCTTTAGGTATCATTCCAGCTTCTTCGAGTAATAGTTCATTAACTCTATTGGTTCGCCATTTACAGAAATTAACTGCTTGCAACCAATTCACCCCCACTACTGGATATTCAGAATAAGCTGGATGACGCAGATAGTTGTAAACCATATCTTCATTAAAACCAAGTGGATTTCGCCATACCATAGTATCGGGAACAGCGCTAGGGTAGATATTTTTATAAAGTTCGATACTCGGAGGGAAAACACGCTTTGTCCAATCCAAATATTCTAAATACATTAAGTTGGTAACTTCGGTTTCGTCCATGTAGAAAGACATCACGTGATGTTGAGTGGGTGTATTATTCCAATCGCCCATTGGATCGTCTTGTACTCGCCCCATTGTAAAAGTACCTCCTTCAATAAAAACTAGGCCTGGACCTGTTTCTTGCACATTTATTTTTCCCTTATAATTCTTAGAAAAGACTCCTTTTCCACCTATCATTTTCCAACCTGTGGCACGCGATCTATTTTTATAATCAGTATCAGTTGAACAGGAAACCAGTAAAGCCAAAAGAAAAACAAGTAACAATCGATACATTAGAATATTTGTTTTGTTAATGTGTGTAAGTGAATTTCTATAATCTTGGGGAACTACAATTTACATATTCGGCTTTAATTTGACAAGTTATATAAAGGGGTAATAAAAAAACTATTGACTTCAAATATCTCTATAATTCAAAATAAATTTTTCACTTGAAACCGTAGAAAGTCAATAAACCGAAAATGAAAGAGTATCTCTTTAAAATACAAATCATAAAGAGTATATTTGCACTTTAGAATGAATCTAAATATCTCCAAATAATTATGAGCATTTCAAAACAAAACATCCTTAAAGCTTTAGAGACAATAACAGTTTCTGGCGAAGGAAAAAATATGGTGGATAGCGGAGCTGTTCAGAATGTAGTAACGTTTGCCGACGAAGTTGTAGTAGATTTAAAACTAACTACGCCGGCTTTACATATAAAGAAACGTGCAGAAGCAGATGTAATTAAAACCATTCACGAAAAAGTGGATGCTAATGCTAAAGTACAAGTTAACATAAAGGTTGAAGCACCTCAGAAACCTCAAAACCCTAATCTTATTAAGGGGAAACCTATTAAGGGAATCCAAAATATTGTTGCTGTAGCCTCCGGAAAAGGAGGAGTAGGTAAATCTACTGTAACTGCAAATCTAGCTGTTACTCTTTCAAAAATGGGATTCAAAGTAGGTATTCTAGATGCTGATATTTACGGGCCTTCTATTCCAATTATGTTTGACGTGGCAATGGAAAAACCACTATCTGTAAATGTTGAGGGTAAAAGTAAAATGAAGCCCGTTGAAAATTACGGAATAAAAATTCTTTCTATTGGCTTTTTCACGCAACCAGATCAAGCAGTAATTTGGCGTGGACCAATGGCTGCCAAAGCATTAAATCAGCTTATTTTTGATGCCGATTGGGGTGAATTAGACTTTATGTTATTAGACCTACCTCCAGGAACTGGTGATATTCATTTAAGTATTATGCAATCGCTACCTATCACAGGTGCTGTTGTGGTAAGTACACCTCAAAACGTAGCATTAGCAGATGCTCGTAAAGGTGTTGCCATGTTTAGACAAGAAAATATCGACGTACCAGTATTGGGTATAGTTGAAAACATGGCATATTTTACACCAGCCGAACTTCCAAACAATAAATACTATATATTTGGAAAAGAAGGTGCTAAACATCTTGCTGAAGATTTAAATGTTCCTTTCTTAGGTGAAGTTCCATTGGTTCAAAGTATTCGTGAAGCAGGAGATGTTGGAAGACCAGCAGCACTACAATCGGCTACACCAATAGAAGAAGCATTTGAAGCAATAACTCGTAATGTAGTAGAGGAAACAGTTCGCAGAAACGAAAACCTTCCTCCTACTGAAGCTATAAAGATTACAACAATGGCAGGTTGCAGCGCCGTAAAAAAATAATATGACAACGCAAGAATTAACTACAAAAGTACAAGAGGCATTGGACGAGATTCGACCATTTTTGCAAAACGACGGTGGTGATATATCACTGATTTCGATTGAAGATGATAAGGTGGTAAAAGTCCAATTACTGGGTGCTTGCGTAGGGTGTTCGGTTAACCAAATGACCTTAAAAAGTGGCGTAGAAATGACAATCAAAAAATATGCGCCTCAAATTGAGAAAGTCATAAACATATCTTAAGATTGACAATAGTCATTTATTAAACATTTTTTCCGAACTAATTTTGAAACAAAATTTAAGAGCACCTCTTTCATGATAAAAACTGATATTCTTATAATTGGCGCAGGACCTACTGGCCTTTTTACCGTATTTGAAGCAGGATTACTTAAACTGAAATGTCACCTTATAGATGCACTTCCACAACCAGGTGGGCAGTGTGCTGAGATATATCCTAAAAAACCTATCTACGACATTCCTGGATTTCCAGAAGTCTTAGCAGGAGATTTAGTGGATAATCTAATGAAACAAATTGAACCTTTTCAACCCGGCTTTACTCTTGGAGAAAGAGCTGATAAACTTGAAAAGTTAGACGATGGCACTTTTATAGTTACTACTAATAAAGGCACAAAACACCACGCTCCTATAGTTGCAATTGCAGGAGGGTTAGGAAGTTTTGAGCCACGAAAACCGGCTATTTCTAATCTTGCAGATTTCGAAGATAAAGGTGTAGAGTACATCATTCGTAACCCTGAATTATACCGCGATAAAAATGTGGTTATTTCAGGAGGAGGTGACTCTGCTTTAGATTGGAGTATTTTCCTAACAAATGTTGCAAAAAGCGTAACCTTAATTCATAGAAGAAATGAATTCAGAGGAGCTTTAGACAGTGTTGAGAAAGTTCAAGAACTAAAAAACATCGGAAAAATAGAATTAATCACCCCAGCTGAAGTAGTAGGCTTAGTTGGAAATGACAAACTTGAAGAAGTTGTAATTAAACGCGGTGATGAGGTTTTCAACAGAGAATGCGACCATTTTATTCCTCTTTTCGGATTAGCACCTAAATTAGGACCGCTTTCAGATTGGGGACTCGAAATTGAAAAGAACGCAATTAAAGTTGATAATTCTTTAGACTATCAAACCAATATCCCTGGCGTTTACGCTATTGGCGATATCAATACTTACCCTGGAAAACTGAAATTAATACTTTGTGGTTTTCACGAAGCAACACTAATGTGTCAAAGTGCTTACCAAAGAATTTTTCCAGATAAGCGCTATGTAATGAAGTACACTACAGTTGGTGGAGTACAAGGTTTTGATGGCAGTAAGAAAGAAGCTCCAAAAGCCGTAATTAAAGCATTCGACTAATCTTCAAAATTTTTATCTGTGCAGTTTTATTATTCTAAGCAGATAAGTCTGATTTATCTTTATGAAAGACATTAAAATTAAAATAACAGACCGCGAAGGAACAACTCACGTAGTTGATGCTCCTACCGATATGAATATGAATGTTATGGAAGTAGTTCGTTCGTACGAGCTAGCTCCTGAAGGGACAATTGGTGTTTGTGGAGGAATGGCAATGTGTGCGTCTTGCCAGTGCTACGTAATGAGCGATCACGAACTACCAGAAATGAGTTATGATGAAGACCTTATGCTTGCAGAGGCCTTTAACGTGAAAGATAATAGCCGTCTTGGATGTCAGATATTTATCAATGAAGAGCTCGACGGTTTAGAAATAGAATTAGCTCCTGAGGCTTAACCAGCTATTCTGTTTTATAGTCAATAAGTTTTTGAGGTCCTTCTAGCAGTAACTTCTTAACTTTTAAGGTGCCATCGGCTGTGGTTGAAATTTGCCATTTGATAAGTGAAATTTCGCCATTTTCTATCTCTAAGCCTGTTATACTTCGAGGATGAACACAACTTCCATCGTTAAATAGTGCTATATCTCCAGGCTCTGGAAAGCGCGGCCTATGGGTATGCCCCATAATTGTAAAGATGTTTTTATTCTCTACGATCCATCGTTTGGTGCGTCTTTCTACTTTAATTAATTCTTTATAGTTTTTTGCAGGACTAGTAGGATCACCTATTCCAAAAACTTGAAGTTGCCGCCATAGCACTCGAACCATAAACCTATTGATTTTCCAACCCACATAGTTCATCCAATCGGTTTGATGCCCGTGAACCATAAAAATCTCTTGTTTGGTAGTTTCGTGTTCTAGAATTAAGCCTTCTGTAAATTTAATACCAGGGAATAATGGAGCGTCTTTTCCCGTAATTTTATCAAAATAGGTAAAGAGGTTTTTCTCTACATAACTTTCATTTTGATAAACCATATCGTGGTTTCCAAACAGCCTATAAAGCCTCCCTTCATTATAGAAAAGCTTCATTAATTCATACACGTTTTGATGTGCTTCGAAAATATCTTTAAAAGAAATATTTTCCCAAAGTTCATCCCCATCACCTAACTCGCAATAAGTAAATCCGTTTTTGTAATAATTTTGAAGTGCGTGAAAGTAGATATTTCGGTTGTTTGCAAACTCATCGGCAAAACTATTATCGCCGCGATGGCAATCACTAAAAATTATAAATTTTGAATCATCATTGAATGTAACCCGTCGGGCGGTGTTATAGGCACGGTACATTCGAGATTTTGACGACATACTGTAAATGTTTTTTTAAAGATACAATTAGTATGTGAAAGGTGTGTAAAATAAAAAAGCTTCCCAAAATTTGGAAAGCTTTTTAATAAATTTACCATTAGTTTAAAATTAAATTTTCCCCATGTATCGGACAATAATTCCATTTACCTGAATAGAGTTTATCGTCATTTGGACATCTTTTCTCTAACAATAAGCTACTTAATGGTAACTCAATTGTTTTGTTAAACTCAGAAAGTGTAATTTCCAAATTTTTACTATCTAAAGGATTTATAGGTAGAACTTCGTTTCCTCGTATACTTTTAAATAGTATAAAATGAATATTACTTCCCATTTGCCCCAACATGTTGGCAATCATTGGTTGCATAATCATTATAAAATTTGAAAAATCTGACGAGATTTCTTCTTCTGAAGCAACCATTAAATTCTCACCTCTATAATGAATAGTCAGATTATCAATAACATCTTCCCTAGAATAGTATGTAACTCCACCAAAATGTCCTATTTCACCCTGTGTAACGGCGAATAGTTCAAAATTTTGAAACATTTTAAGCAACTCCTTATAGTCTTCTTCACTAACCGTTGAATCTTGAGCATATGAAACACCCCAAAACTCTCTAGGAAGCCACCAAACAAACTCCAACATTTTAGGGTTATCACTGAAGTATTGAGTTTCAGTTAAAAAAGCATCTAAACTTACATTTTCAAAGGGTTTCTTTTGAGCAAATGCTTGAATTCCAAAAAAAATTAAAATTCCAAAGGCAATATTTCTCATCTATTTAAAAGCATTTAAGCCTGTAATGTCTAGACCTGTAATCAATAAATGAATATCGTGGGTTCCTTCGTAAGTAATTACACTTTCAAGGTTCATTGAGTGACGCATTATACTGTATTCACCAGTAATACCCATTCCCCCAAGCATCTGTCTAGCTTCGCGAGCGATATTGATAGCCATATCCACATTATTACGCTTTGCCATAGAAATTTGTGCACTTGTTGCTGTTCCAGCATCACGCATTACCCCTACTCTCCAAGCTAATAATTGTGCTTTTGTAATTTCGGTAATCATTTCGGCAAGTTTTTTCTGCTGAAGTTGGAATTGCCCAATTGGCTTCCCAAATTGCATTCTTTCTTTTGAATAACGCAATGCAGTGTCATAACAATCCATTGCAGCTCCAATTGCACCCCAAGCAATACCGTAACGCGCAGAATCAAGACAGCCAAGTGGCGCACCTAATCCTGATTTGTTTGGAAGTAAATTTTCTTTTGGAACTTTTACATTATCAAAAATAAGCTCACCTGTTGCTGAAGCACGAAGCGACCATTTATTGTGTGTTTCTGGAGTAGAAAAACCTTCCATTCCACGCTCAACGATTAAACCGTGAATACGACCTTCTTCGTTTTTAGCCCAAACAACTGCAACCTGAGCAAATGGAGCGTTACTAATCCACATTTTTGCACCATTTAAAAGATAGTGGTCACCCATATCTTTAAAGTTGGTAGTCATTCCACCTGGATTACTTCCGTGATCTGGTTCAGTTAAACCAAAACATCCCATCCACTCACCTGATGCAAGTTTTGGCAAGTATTTTTTACGTTGTTCTTCAGTACCATATTTGTATATTGGATACATAACTAATGAAGATTGTACAGATGCTGTACTACGAACACCACTATCGCCGCGTTCTATTTCTTGCATTATTAATCCATAAGAAATTTGGTCTAGTCCGGCACCACCGTACTCTACGGGTATATAAGGCCCAAAAGCCCCAATTTCGGCAAGTCCACCGATAATTTGTTTAGGAAACTCTGCTTTTTGAGCGTATTCCTCTATAATTGGAGATACATCACGCTTAACCCACTCGCGAGCAGCTTGACGCACTAGTTTATGTTCATCTGAAAGTAATTCGTCTAGATTGTAATAATCTGGAGCTTCGAATAAATCTGGTTTCATGTATTTATAAATTTAAAGGAATACAAATTTAGAAATCAGAACCATATAGACCTACATTTTCAGGTAAAATTCATTAACTAAGCTAATGTATTCTTCAGTATACTTGTGTCGTGAAGTTTCTATGGTAAGATTTTCAATTTTCGGTGTCGATTTTTCAAAAGAAAACTCTATCAAACTCCTTTTTTCTTGAGAAGTTTCATTTCCTTTTACTCGACAAATTCGCTTTGCGAAAAGATTCTCTTGTTCTGCCATCTTTAAAAAACCTTCTTCCTCTTTTCGGGGAATAACAACAGCAAAAATCCCTTCTTCTGAAAGTAATTGTGAAGCACTAAAAATTAAGTCATCAAATGGAAGTGAATCGTTGAATCGTGCAAGGTCACGCGATTCGTCGGATGTTTTATAATCTTCAGAATAAAATGGCGGGTTGGAAATAATAAGATCGTATTTATCTTCTATTTCCTCTATAAACTCTCCTAAGGAAGCGTGGTAGCAGAATAGTCTATCGCCCCAAGGTGAATTTTCAAAATTATCAACGCATTGTTCGTAGGCGTTGTCGTCTACTTCTAGAGCATCAATCATTTCGGCATCAGAACGCTGTGCAAGCTGCAAAGCTATAACTCCTGTACCTGCACCAATATCTAAAATTGAAAATGGATTGTTTTCAATTGAAACCCAAGCTCCAAGCAAAACTCCGTCTGTACCTATTTGCATGGCACATCGATCTTGCTCTATTGTAAATTGTTTGAATTGAAAAGGCTTGTTCATTTAATTCTGAATTTTTAATTCTGAATTCAGAATTATAAATACATTTCAATTAGTCCTTCAGGAACATCTAGCAGGATAGTTTTATTTTCTCGATCTACATTTTTTATAAAATGATCGATCATAGGAATTAATATCTCTGTTCCTTCGCGGTCTATTTCAAATAATGCCTGCGAAGTTGTATCGTTTACTCCAGTAATTTCACCGATTTTCCCAAAAGACTCATCTTCTGCGGTGAAACCGATAATCTCGTGGTAGTAGAATTTATTTCCTGTTAACTCTGGTAAAAATTCCAAAGGCAGGTATAGATGAGCACCAATTAAAGCGTTGGCTTCCTCTTCGTTAGTAACATCTTCAAAACGCACACGCAATAATTCGCTTTTGTGCAGTGAACTTTCTTCAATAAAAAATGGAATCAGGTTTTTGCGTTGTTCCACAAAAACCGATTCCATTTCGGTAAAGAGTTCAGGTTCGTCCGTATCTAATTTTACGAGTAACTCACCTTTAAAGCTGTATTTCTTAACGATTTTGCCCAAGTAGAAGCAATCCTCCTTTTGCATCGTTATAAAAATTAAGCTTCTTTGTTGTCTTCTGTTTCAGTTTCAGCAGTTGCTTCAGCCTCTTCAGTAGCCTCTTCTTCAGGAGCAGCAGCAGCGGCAGCTTCAGCAGCACGCTTATCACTAACAGCCTTTTCAGCAGCAAGTTTTTCAGCTTTCGCTTTTTCTTGAGCTTCAGTAAGAGTTGCTTTTTTCTTGTCGATAGACTCTCTTTTAGATTCCAACCACTCGTTGAATTTAGCTTCAGCTTGCTCTTCAGTTAAAGCACCTTTACGAACACCACCAGCAAGGTGATTTTTCATTAAAGCCCCTTTGTAAGAAAGAATAGCACGAGCCGTATCTGTAGGTTGAGCTCCGTTTTGAAGCCATTTTACAGCTAGGTCCACATTAAGGTCAATCTGTGCTGGGTTGGTTGTTGGATTGTAAGAACCTATTTTTTCTAGGTATTTACCATCTCTTTTGCTACGGCCGTCTGCCGCAATAATCCAGAAATAAGGTTTCCCTTTCTTTCCGCGTCTTTGTAGTCTTATTTTTACTGACATTTTAAAAATTATTTTTTGGGGTTCACGACCCCGGTTATAATTAAGGACGGCAAAGATAATATATTTTCTTTTTGAAATTCAATCAATTAAAGTTTTTCTTTTACATTTGTCTAATTCACTTCATAACAACATCACCAATGAAAAAAATCCTACTTGTCCTACTTTCAGCTTTCTTTATCATTTCTTGTGAAGATACTAAAGTAACAGATTCTGCTTTGCAAGCCAATATTGATAATAATCTTTACATGGCTGCAGATGCTCGCGCTTCAGTAAACGACGATGGCACATTAACCATTTTGGGTTCTTCTCAAAATGAAGGTATGACGATTAAACTATCAAGTTTAGCAGAAAACAGCTATACAATTGGTGAAGGTTCTTCCAACTTTGCTATGTATGAAGGTCCAGGTGGAAGTGTTTACACTACCTTGCCAGATGGTGAGGGAATGATAACTATATCTGAAGTAAATGAAGTAAACAAAACTATTTCGGGTATATTTCACTTTAACGCTATTCTCCCAGGCATAGATACAATTTACGTTTCTAACGGTACATTGTTCGATATACCTTATAACAATAGCACCGAACTTGATCCCGTTAACGCAGGAACTTTTTCCGCTAAGATTAATGATAATGAATTCCTTCCATTTATAGTTTCGGCTAGAAAAACTACTCATAGAATATCAATTTCAGCAAACAACGTGAATTCAAAAATCACTTTAAACTTTAAACCGGACGTATCAACTGGAAATTACGCCTTACCTAATTCCACAGTACAAGCAATTTACACAAATGCTGATGGCTCTAAGACAACAAGAGAAGGTGTAGTAACCTTAAGCGAACATAATACTTCAGAAAAAACCATGAAGGGCACGTTTAGTTTTAACACTGATAACACACTTATTACTGAGGGGAAATTTAACATTACATACAAATAAACCTCTTAAAGACTCTTATTACGTTAAACCTTCTTAAATGATACTAAGCTTAGGTTAAAAATTCTTTTATCACCTTTATTCATGGTATATTGGGGTATATCCCAATGAAGTTGAGCAGTTGTCTTTATTAGGAATTCAGAAATAAAATGACTGTATAATTTAAAATGAATGATGATGAAGTTTACTGAAAAGATGTCGAATAAATTAAATGAATTGTTAGAGAAGAACTATGATGCCGAAAAGGGTTATAAAAAAGCTGCAGAAAAAGTGGACAACACAAAACTGAAGCAATTCTTTAACGAACAAGCTCAAAAACGTTATAATTTTGGTCACGAATTAAAGAGCGAAATTAAAAACTACGGTGAAACTCCTGAAAAAAGTGGAAGTACAACCGGAGCATTACACAGAACTTGGATGGATATTGAAACTGCCTTTTCTTCAAATAACGAGAAAACAATTTTAGGCGAAGTTCAAAAAGGTGAAAAAGCTGCCATTGAAGAGTACAACGAAGTAATTAAAGACACTACGTTACCACCTACAACGCAGAAAATTTTGACCAACCAGCGTGACACCATCGATACTGCATGGCAAAATGCTAAGAATTTTGAATCTATTATTGCTTAATAATATTTTTGAAAAAGAAAGATTGAAACCGTTCGAGGAAATTTCCTCGAACGGTTTTCTTTTGTGAACAATTCGTTAGACTTTTATTTCACAATAGCGGTTGATTTTTCTATTTTTACTTTTTTGAATTCCATCCTTCGACTTCGCAAAAGGCAATACATTCAAAATTTAATTTCGTCAATCTAAAACACTCAATTTCAATGTATTTAATATTCGATACAGAAACCACTGGCTTACCTAAACGCTTTAATGCTCCAATAAGCGACACCGATAATTGGCCACGTTGTATACAGATTGCTTGGCAGCTCCACGATGCCATGGGAAATGTAATTGAGCACCAAGATTTTTTGGTGAAACCTGAGGGTTTCAACATTCCATTCGACGCAGAAAAAATTCACGGAATTTCTACCGAATTAGCGGAAGCCGAAGGTGTAGCTTTAGAGGAAGTAGCTGAGAAATTCAACATTGCACTTTCAAAAACAAAATTTGTCGTTGGTCAGAATGTTGGGTTTGATGTAAATATTATGGGAGCGGAATTCTACCGCTTAGGGATTGACACCCCATTGACCACCCTCCCAGTTTTAGATACTTGTACCGAAACTACAGCTCAACTTTGTCAGATTCCTGGTGGACGTGGTGGAAAGTTTAAACTACCTACATTAACCGAGCTTCACGAGTTTTTATTTAACACACCTTTTTCTGAAGCGCACAACGCAACTGCCGATGTGGAGGCAACAACACGTTGCTTTTTCGAATTGGTGCGTCGACAAGTTTTTACAGCTGAAGAACTTGATGTTCAACCAGATTATTTTGAGAAATTTTCAAAAGAAAACCCTCAAACAATCGAGCTTATAGGATTAAAACATATTAATCTTCAAAAAGCTTCACAAAAAATTCGGGAGCAAATACAAGCTTTATCAGAAACTGAAGAAATTTCTTCAGAAGAAATAAAAGAAAACATTGCCACTTTAGAAGATGTGCCATTTGTGCATCTTCATAACCATTCACAATTTTCAATTCTTCAATCTACTTCTAGCACTCAAGATTTAGTGAATGCCGCAGTAGAAAATAACATGCCTGCAGTAGCCCTTACAGACACGGGGAATATGATGGGAGCGTTTCATTTTGTGCAATCGGTTAACAATTACAACAAAAACCTAACAGAAGAAAATAAACACAAGGCATTAAAAGGAATTGTGGGCTGCGAATTCTTTGTTTGTGAAGACCACTTAAACAAATCGCATAAAGACAATGGCTATCAAATTGTAATGCTTGCAAAAAACAAAACAGGCTATCACAATTTAGCAAAAATGGCTTCTATAGCCTATACTGAAGGATTTTACTACGTACCGAGAATCGACAAGAAAATTATTGAAAAATACAAAGAAGACATTATTGTTTTAACGGGAAGTCTTTACGGTGAAGTCCCTGGCAAGATTTTAAATATTGGAGAAGCTCAAGCTGAAGAAGCACTGCTTTGGTGGAAAGAACAGTTTGGCGACGATCTTTACGTTGAAGTTATGCGTCACGACCAAGAAGATGAAAGACGCGTAAACGATGTTTTGATTGCTATGGCAAGAAGAAACAATGTGAAAATTGTAGCCTGCAACAACACCTATTATATTAAAAAAGAAGACGCCAATGCACACGATATTTTATTGTGTGTAAAAGATGGCGAAAAACAAGCTACTCCAATTGGTAGAGGTCGTGGTTATCGTTACGGTTTACCGAATCAAGAATATTACTTCAAAGATTCTGAAGAAATGAAAGCGCTTTTCAAGGATCTTCCTGAAGCAATTTTAAATATCGAGGAAGTAGTTTCAAAAATTGAACCTTTCTCATTACACCGAGATGTACTTCTTCCTAATTTCGGAATTCCTGATGAATTTTTATCTGCTGAAGATGCTGATGGTGGTAAAAGAGGGGAAAATGCATACCTCCGCCACTTAACCTATTTAGGCGCAAAAAGACGTTATCCAGAATTATCTGAGGTAACGCTAGAGGAACTAACAGACAAGGAACTTCCTGAGGATGCCTCAGACCGAATAAAAGAAATTAGACAACGTTTAGATTTCGAACTTGAAGTTATCGCCAATACAGGCTATCCGGGTTACTTCTTGATTGTTCAAGACTTTATTGCTGAAGCCCGAAAAATGGGGGTTTCGGTTGGTCCAGGCCGTGGTTCGGCTGCAGGTAGTGCAGTTGCCTATTGTTTAGGAATTACAAATATCTGCCCAATAGAATACGATTTACTTTTTGAGCGCTTCTTGAATCCAGATCGTGTAAGTATGCCCGATATCGATATTGACTTTGATGATGAAGGCCGAAGCAAGGTTATGGATTACGTAATTAATAAATACGGAAGTAACCAAGTAGCTCAAATTATCACCTATGGTACAATGGCGGCAAAATCATCCATCCGCGATACCGCGCGAGTGCTTGATTTACCATTAAATGATGCTGATAGGATTTCAAAACTTATCCCTAATATGACTAAGCTGAACAAAATTTTCGGCTTAAGTCCTGCAGAGTTAAAAGCTCGCTTTAGAAGTGACGATCTTCCAAAGGTGAATGAACTTTTAAACCTTTCCGAAGGAAGTGATTTGGAAGCGCAAACAATAAATCAAGCAAAAATTCTTGAAGGATCTGTTAGAAACACCGGAATTCACGCTTGTGGCGTAATTATTACTCCAAGTGATATTACAAACTTCGTCCCCGTTTCCACGGCAAAAGACAGTGATTTATACGTTACCCAATTTGACAACTCCGTAGTAGAAAGCGCTGGATTGTTGAAGATGGACTTCTTAGGATTAAAAACACTTACCCTTATAAAAGACACCGTAAAGATTGTCAAGCATAGGCACAATATAGATTTAGACCCTGATAGTTTTCCTCTCGACGACGAAAAAACCTACGAACTTTTCCAAAGAGGTGAAACCGTAGGGATATTCCAGTATGAATCTGCAGGGATGCAGAAATATATGAAGGAATTAAAGCCTACAGTTTTTGCAGATTTAATTGCAATGAACGCTTTGTATCGTCCAGGACCTATGGACTACATTCCTAGCTTCATTAAAAGAAAACACGGGGAAGAGGAAATTGAATACGATCTACCTGCAATGGAGGAGTATTTAAAGGAAACTTACGGAATTACTGTTTACCAAGAGCAGGTGATGTTGCTGTCCCAAAAACTTGCTGGCTTTACAAAAGGTGAAGCCGACGTTTTACGTAAAGCGATGGGTAAAAAGCAGAAAGCAGTACTAGACAAAATGAAGCCGCAGTTTATTGCACAAGCTTCTGAAAAAGGTCACGATGCAGAGAAACTTGAAAAAATCTGGAAAGACTGGGAGGCCTTTGCGAGTTATGCGTTTAACAAATCGCACTCTACTTGCTATGCTTGGATTGCTTACCAAACGGCATACTTAAAAGCCCACTACCCTGCTGAATATATGGCTGCCGTGCTTTCAAACAATATGAACGACATAAAGCAAGTCACCTTCTTTATGGACGAATGCAAGCGAATGGGCATGAAAGTATTGGGGCCAGATGTAAACGAATCTTTTCACAAATTTACGGTAAACGATCAAGGCGCTATCCGTTTTGGGATGGGTGCCATTAAAGGTGTTGGGGGAAGTGCAGTAGCTACAATTGTAGAAAACAGGAAAGACGGTAAATACAAATCTGTTTTCGACTTGGCGAAGCGCATAGATCTTCGCGCTGCAAATAAAAAAGCTTTTGAAAACTTAGCCCTAGCGGGTGGTTTTGACAGTTTTGATACACATCGAGCTCAATATTTACACGATTCGGGTGACGGAACAATGTTTATTGAGAAAGTATTGCGATATGCCGCTAAATACCAAGAAACACAGAACTCATCGCAAGTAAGCTTGTTTGGAGATGCAAGTGAAGTTCAAATTCCAGAGCCCGAAGTACCACCTTGTGAAGAATGGGGTACTATGAAAAAATTAAAACAAGAACGCGAAGTGGTAGGGGTATACATTTCTGGTCATCCATTAGACGATTTCAAAATAGAAATGAACAGTTTTACCAATTGCAAGGTATCGGATTTCAATAATCTCGACAATTTCTTAAATAAAGAAATGACTTTTGGCGGTGTGGTTAGCGATGTGCAACACAGAGAATCTAAGGCCGGGAAAGGATGGGCTATTTTTACTGTTGAAGATTATGACGACAGTTACGAATTCAAGATTTTTGGAGAAGATTACTTAAAGTGGCGTCACTTTTTGGTTCCCAATAGCTTTATTTATGGACGCGTTTTTGTAAAAGAAGGTTGGACCAACCGCGAAACAGGCAAAAAAGGAGAGCCTCGTCTTCAGTACAATAGTTTTCAACTGTTACACGATATAATGGAAACACAAGGTAAAAAACTAACCCTTACCCTTCCATTAACCGATGTTAAAGATGGCCGCATTGATAAACTTAAAGATTTAGTAAAAACCCATAAGGGCGAGAAGCAGTTGTATTTTGTGGTTTTTGAAAAAGACGAGAAGATTCTTCTTGAAATGCCAAGTAGAACACATAAAATCAACATCTCTAAAGAGTTGTTAGACGAACTTGACAGAGAGCAAGTTCATTATAAGCTCAATTAGAAAAAGAATCTGTTAGGTTTTTCGTAGGCTGACGTCTGAGTACAAAACAACAATAGAAATAAACAATACTTGCATTTCCTAAACATATATTAAGAAGTGTTTTATAGCGAAAAAAATAACTATTTTTGAAATTCATTAAAAATTAAGATTATGGCATTAGAAATAACAGACGCAACATTCGAAGAAACAGTTTTAAAAAGCGATAAGCCTGTATTGGTTGACTTTTGGGCAGCCTGGTGTGGACCTTGCCGAATGGTAGGACCAATCATTGAGGAAATAAGCAAAGAATATGACGGGAAAGCTGTTGTAGGAAAAGTTGACGTAGATGCAAACCAAGAGTTTGCTGCAAAATACGGTGTAAGAAACATCCCAACTGTTTTGGTATTCCAAAATGGTGAAGTAGTAGGACGTCAAGTAGGCGTTGCTCCTAAAAATGTTTATGCAGAAGCGATTGATTCACTTTTGTAATCATTAAGCAAAAAAATAAATCACTAAAAGGCTTGGCATATCGCTAAGCCTTTTTTTATATTAGTAGAATGTCTGGTCGAGCGCAGTCGAGACCTCATTAAAAAATAACAAGTATCAAAAACCTCTCGACTGCGCTCGAGGGGACAGAGCAATAAATATGAAAAAAACAGATAAAGTACAGGATAAAATTGAAAACAAACTATTGGAGGAACGCAAAGTATTCCTTTGGGGAATGGTGGACGACAAAAGTGCCAAACACGTTGTAGATAGGTTATTGTACTTAGACGCCTTAAACCACGACGAAATTAAGTTTTATATCAATAGCCCAGGAGGCTATGTAACTTCAGGTTTTTCTATCTATGATATGCTGAAGGAAATTAAAAGCCCCGTTTCAACAATTTGTACAGGATTAGCAGCTTCAATGGGTAGTATTTTACTATCTGCAGGTGAAAAAGGCAAGCGATTTATTCAGCCACACGCTAGAGTTATGATTCACCAGCCCAGCGGTGGAGCTCGTGGAGTTGCAAGCGATATTGAAATTACTGCTCAAGAAATTTTAAAAACAAAAGAAATAAGCGCTAGAATTCTAGCAGATAATTGCGGACAAGATTTTGAAAAAGTAATGAAAGACTTCAACCGTGATCATTGGATGGACGCTGAAGAATCAGTAGCTTACGGGATAGTAGATGGAATTTTAAAATAATTCTTTAAATACATTTTCGGTATAAAACTTGAAAATAGATTGGAAATATAAATCATATAAAAAAACAAACATGAAAAAGACATTATTCGTTTTTGGTATAGCCATGATAACATTAGTTGGTTGTAAAAATGAAGAGAAAAAACAAGTAATAAATGCAGAAACTATGGATGAAGTAGTTTCGGATGTTGTGGACGAGCACAATTCTCAAAACTCACTAGACTGGTCTGGTGTTTACGAAGGAACGCTTCCATGTGCAGACTGCGAAGGCATTAAAACAGTTATTGAACTAAAAGAAGACAATACCTACACAATCTCTCAAACCTACCTTAAAGGCCCAGAAAACACCGAAGAATTTAAAAATAACGGTACTTTCTCTTGGGATGAAGCAGGATTAAAAGTAATTCTAAAAAATGGTGAAGAAACTTCACAATATAAAGTAGGCGAAAACCAAATTACAATGCTTAACGCTAACGGAGAGATGGCAGAAGGTGAATTAGCTGATTTTTATATTTTGAAGAAAAAATAAAATACAAGCTTTAAAATAAGTCCTTTTTTATAATCTTTATGATACGAGCAAACCTTGTGTCATAAAGATTATTAATTAATAGCTATTACTAAGTAATTACAAAATCACCTATTATTATAAAACTGTTTTTACGCGCAGATTCAGTAAATTAAATACCTATTCAACTTTGCTCTGATTGACAATATGGATATAGAAAAAGAAATAAATGAGATTGTAGGTTTTAAAAACCTCGAGCTACTTGCAAAACAAGTGGTAGAAGGCTTTATTTCTGGACTTCATAAGAGTCCGTTTCACGGATTTTCTGCAGAATTCGCAGAGCATAAAATTTACAATAATGGTGAAAGTACTAAGCATATAGATTGGAAGTTATTTGCCAAAACGGATAAACTCTATACCAAACGCTACGAGGAGGAAACAAATTTGCGATGTCACTTAATTGTAGACAATAGCAGCTCGATGCACTACCCAAAACTCAAGCAGTTTAACATCAACTCATTAAACAAAATTGCATTTTCTGTTTTAGCTTCAGCAGCAATTATGAATTTAATGAAACGCCAACGTGATGCCGTTGGGTTAAGTATTTATAGTGATGAATACGAATTTTACGCATCGGAAAAAGGAAGCGAGCGCCATCATCAAATGTTGCTTCAAAAGCTAAATGAAGCCTTGCTTTCACCTAAAGAGAAAGCACAGACCAAAACCTATGAGCATCTGCATTTAATTGCTGAAAAGCTCAAGAGACGTTCTTTAGTCTTTCTATTTACCGATATGTTTCAAAATGGCACCGAAGAAGAAAAACTATTTGAAGCACTTCAACATTTAAAATACAACAAACACGAAGTAATTTTATTCCATACTTTCGATAAGAAGCGGGAAGTAAATTTCGATTTTTCCAATCGCCCTAAACGTTTTGTAGATGTTGAGACTAGCGAATATGTAAACCTTTACGCCGAAAACATAAAAGAGCAATACGAAGAAGCTGTTCAAAATTATTTTAAAGAACTAGAATTGCGTTGTGCACAATACCGTATAAAGTACGTTTTAGCAGATACCAACGAGAGCTTTAATAAGATTTTGACCACTTATTTGGTAGAACGGCAGAAGTTTGGATAATAAAGTATCGTCTACTATCGGTAGCAGTATGGTTTTTGTGAAATTTATACCGTTTGATACTCACTGAAAACTAGCGAATTGCAATTAAAAGAAATATTTTTTTAATTTTTTTCAAAAAATAGTTTGTGAAAACGAATTGGAGTAGTATATTTGCCACCGCTTAATACAGCAAGGAACAAGTTCCAAAATGTATTGGTAACAATTTTTCACAATGCCTAACTGTTGTTAGGGTCTCCCGAAAGGAAGATTGAAAAAATTGGTCTGGTAGTTCAGTTGGTTAGAATACCTGCCTGTCACGCAGGGGGTCGCGAGTTCGAGTCTCGTCCAGACCGCAACAAGAAGTTGTGTTGAGTCACTTTAAGGTGGCTTGTGGTTTAGAAATAGACCGATGAGAAGCTTTTCCACACGGAGAGGCTTTTTTTGTTTTAGCACAATTTTGATGCGTTTTTAACAAAAAAAAAGGATCAAGAACAATTGTTGTGTTTATGCAAAAACCGTTGTTAATCTATACAAGAAGAAACTACAACTCCTTCCCTGGATCCCAGAAAATTTCATCAAAATCTTGAATTTGATTATCAACCACTACAACGCCTTCACTTTCCAGAAGTTGTTGCATTAAATTAGTACCTTTAAAGTGGTGTTTCCCTGTTAACAGTCCTTTTCTGTTTACAACTCTATGTGCGGGCACTTCAGGGATCAAGAACAATTGTTGTGTTTATGCAAAAATTGTTGTTAATCTATACAGAAAGAATTCGGATCAAGAACAATTGTTGTGTTTATGCAAAAATTGTTGTTAATCTATACAGAAAGAATTCTACGTTTTTCACTCCTCTAAATTGTGCCCTAAATGCTTTTATCTTTGCATTGAATGATT